>NZ_JBHUYJ010000003.1:157177-192318 GCF_042668715.1 Streptomyces sp. NPDC057271 | reverse complement strand
ACCGGACCACTGGTGAAAGAAAAAAGCGCTCCACCGCAGACCCGTTCCCCCCCCCTTCTCCGTGGACTCCCGGGCGGGAGGACTGCCAGGCCGTACGCGAGGCTGCCGGCCCCGCCCGGCGGAGCCGCCGTCCGGCACGCGGGGCCGTGAGGACCGTACGGGGGCTGCCGGCCCGTAGGCAGGGCTGCGGCAGCCCGTACGAGGGGCGGTGCCGGTCCCGTACGCGGCCGTGCGTCCGTACCCCGGGGGCAGGTCGTACGGCGGGGCTGCCGGTCCGTACGCGGCCGTGCGTCCGTACCCCGGGGGGGCAGGCCGTGCGGCGGGGCTGCCGGTCCGTGCGCGGCCGTGGGCCGTGCGGCGGGGCTGCCGGTCCGTGCGCGGATCTGTCAGGCGCCCTGAGCGGCCAGCTCCTTCGCCGCCTCGGTCAGGTCCTTCGCCGTGTCGATCGCCCGCCAGTAGGCCCCCTGGGGCAGCGGGAAGCCCGCGAGGCGGCGCTCCCTGGCCAGCCGGGGGAACGTGGTGCGCTCGTGGTCGCCCCGGTCCGGGAGCAGGTCGGTGAACGCGGCGGAGAAGACGTACACGCCCGCGTTGATGAGGAAAGGCGACGGCGGCGCCTCGATGAAGTCGGTGATGTGCCCGAAGGTGTCGGTCTCGACGGCGCCCCACGGGATCCGGGGGCGGGCGAGGGCGAGCGTGGCGGTGGCGTCGCGCTCGTCGTGGAACGCGGCCATCTCACGCAGGGAGAAGCGGGTCCAGATGTCGCCGTTGGTCGCGTACCAGGGCTGTCCGGGCTCGGGCAGGTGCGCGGCGGCGTACTTGAGGCCGCCACCGCGGCCGAGGGGTTCCTCCTCGACGACCGTCGTCACGCGCAGCGGCAGATCGGCGGAGGCGAGCCACTCCTCAAGCACCTCGGCCAGATGGCCGCAGGACACGACGGCGTCCGTCACGCCCTCGGCGGCGAGCCAGGACAGCTGATGGCCGATGATCGGGGTCCCGGTGCCCGGGATCTCGACCATCGGCTTGGGGCGGTCGTCGGTGTACGGGCGCAGGCGCGAGCCCTGGCCGCCCGCCAGGACCACGGCCTGCGTCGGGGAGGTATGCATACCGCGAACGATATGCGCACCTCGCGAAGGAGCCGTTCAGCGTCTTCGGTGTCCGTCTTCAGGGTCGCGGGGCGGGCTCGCTGCTCAGCTCGCGTACATCACGCCGGTCGCGAACGAGGTGTCGCAGACGGGGCGGGAGTAGGACTGGGCGCGGGTCGGGCCGTAGTGGCGGACGGCCGCCTTGCCGAGGGCGCGCGCGATGGACATGCAGTGCTTGGCGAGGGACGGGCTGTTCTCGACCTCGCGCTGGAGGTGGGTCAGAGCCGTTCCGGGGTCCTTCTCCTGAAGCTCTGCGAGGAGCCGGTCGCGCAGAATATCCTGCGGGGCACGGGGCTTGGCGGGGACGGAGACGTCCTCCGAGGATGCGGTCAGCATCTGGGTGTCGGAGCCCTGGCCGGCCCACGGAACGGCGGACACCGCGAGCGTTCCGGAGAGCACCAGGACGACGGGCAGGACGAGGGCGAGAGAGCGGCCGATACGGCGGGCAGTGTGCGTCACGGAGGCGAGCGTAGCGGCCGGTGATGATATGGCGACATTTAGTCACTCTCGCGGGGGATGGTTCGAGGTGAAAATTCGAATCCCGTGTTGACGCCGCTGTCTGAATTGGAAGCAATGCCGGGGTATTTGTCGACATAGGCGAACGGCCCCGCATCTGCAGGAGATGCGGGGCCGTTCGACAGTGCGCAGGCCGCGGCGTGGCCGGTACGGACTCAGTCGGAGAGGCGCTCGCCCGTCGAGGTCGAGAAGACGTGCAGCTCGTCCGGGCGCGGCACGACGTGCAGCGTGGAGCCCTTCTGCGGCACGGCGCGGCCGCCGACGCGGACGACCAGGTCCTTGTCCTCGCTGCCGACGCGGGCGGAGCCGTAGACGTAACCGTCGGCGCCGAGCTCCTCGACGACGTTCACGGAGACGGCCAGGCCCTCCTTGCCGGTGGCGCCCGACACGTCGAAGTGCTCGGGGCGGATGCCGACCGTCACGGTCGTGTCGCCCTTGGCGGAGGCGGCGGAGAGCGCGGCACGGGAGACCGGGACGATGCTGTTGCCGAACATCACGCCGCCGTCGGTGATCGGCACCTCGATCAGGTTCATGGCGGGGGAGCCGATGAAGCCGGCGACGAAGAGGTTGGCGGGGCGGTCGTACATGTTGCGCGGCGAGTCGACCTGCTGGAGCAGACCGTCCTTGAGGACGGCGACGCGGTCGCCCATGGTGAGGGCCTCGACCTGGTCGTGGGTGACGTACACCGTGGTGATGCCGAGACGGCGCTGGAGCGACGCGATCTGCGTACGGGTGGAGACACGCAGCTTGGCGTCGAGGTTCGACAGCGGCTCGTCCATGAGGAAGACCTGCGGCTCACGCACGATCGCGCGCCCCATGGCCACACGCTGGCGCTGACCGCCGGAGAGGGCCTTCGGCTTGCGGTCCAGGTACGGCGTGAGGTCGAGGATCTTCGCGGCCTCCTCGACCTTGGCGCGGATCTCGCTCTTGTTGACGCCGGCGATCTTGAGGGCGAAGCCCATGTTGTCGGCGACGGTCATGTGCGGGTACAGCGCGTAGTTCTGGAACACCATGGCGATGTCCCGGTCCTTCGGCGGCAGGTGCGTGACGTCGCGGTCACCGATGCGGATGGAACCGCCGTTCACGTCCTCCAGGCCGGCGAGCATGCGCAGCGAGGTGGACTTGCCGCAGCCGGAGGGCCCGACGAGGACGAGGAACTCGCCGTCCTCGATCTCGATCTCGAGCTGGTCGACGGCGGGCTTGTCGGAACCCGGGTAGAGCCGGGTCGCCTTGTCGAAAGTGACAGAAGCCATGGTGATGTGTCCCTTCACCGGCAGGAACGTGCCGGACGATCCGAGTAAAGGAAGGATTGAGGTCTAGTCCACCGAGATGGACTCCGGGTGACGCTACCTGCCCACGCGCGATCTGTCAGCAGTCCGGGTCCGTGAGATTGCCGACCGCGGCGGGGTGGGGGTTGGTTACACTGCACTCGCTGCCTCCTTAGCTCAGCTGGCCAGAGCACCGCTCTTGTAAAGCGGGGGTCGTCGGTTCGAACCCGACAGGGGGCTCCAGGTAGGACACGCGAAGACCCCTGACCGATCTTGGTTGGGGGTCTTTGACATCCACGGGTGACATCAACGGGGGCGGTCGGCCGAGGACGGCCGAGAGCGAGGGCTGCGTGGTGATTTCGTCGGCTACGGCGGCCCCGGCTCCGTGTACGGGACGACATGGGTGACCTGGGTCGACCTGTCCGCCACCGACTGGCGGGAGACGGACGCCTCCGGCACACGAAGTCGTGCATCGGCCGCAGGGGCCGACACCGACTGGGGCCGCGTCTGGAGCGTCATGCGCATCCTCGGCGAAGTCCACGGCGCGGAGAACGTGCGTCTCGTCGCCTGGTTCCACTGACTCGACCCCGCGCTGAACATGGGGCCGGGCCAGACAGGCATCCAGCGCACTCAGCCACAGTCGGGGCGGCCCCCAGGCCGCTTTCGCCTGAGGAGCCGCCCCACCGAGTGAGCTCAGCGGTCATCCTGCGGTTCGTTCACTCCGCGATCCGGGAAGCGGCCATCTCCCACGGGGTCGGCTCTGCCACGTCTTCGTACTCGTCGGCGTCTTCCCGGTACCAGCCTGTTCCGGCGAGCCAGGTCTCGAGCCACTCGGCCAGGCTCTCGGCGTCGACGAACCAGGCGGCGGCTCCGTCGTCCGTCATGGCGTTCGGGTCGAAGAGGAGGACCGTGGCGGTCTCGCTGAGGCAGTCCACCGCGGCGTACATGGCGCAGCCCCAGTCGAGGATCGGCAGCACGCCCGCCGGCCAGTACGGTGCCTCGTCCTCGGCCGAGGCGGACCGTTCGGACTGGTACTCGCTCAGCGCCGTACGCCCTGGCCCAACCAGCGGAAGAAGCTGGTAATCGGGGCCGTAGCCACCGTTGGCCACCTCGCGATACAGGCTCGCCAGCAGGGGCGGGAGGGCGAAGCCGAGAACTGCCTCCGCCTCGGCAACCTCCTCGGCGGTGGCGGCGGGAGGCAAGGCCGTAGAAGTGGACTTGGCCTTCACCGCTACGCGGGGGACGAGATCTTCGATGGCTATCACGTTCGGGATCCTGTCAGGCACCTACGACAGAGAGCGCCGTCCTGTCGGGCCTTCGGTTGCACGTTGCCGTCTGGCTTTGTCCACGAGATCGGGTTCTGGCCCAACTTCTGTGGTTGGCCTACTTCCTGTGACTGTTGGTTTGCTGGGTAGGTCTCGCGAGAAGTGACCGAGCACCGTACCTGGCTCCGTTGGACAACTTCGATGCACAAACGAGGCCGAGGCCAGGCGCTCAAAGTGAGGAGGCCCAGGGGTCGTCCAGGGGTTCGGGCTCTGCGGGGTGGAGCATGCAGCGAATACAGCGCCGGAGCCCCGGTTCACCGGATCCGGCGGCGGCGTTCATCCACGGCAGGGCGTCCATTGCGTGTGCGCGTTCGTCTGTGGCGAAGGTGCCGATGGTCTGGTGGAGGTCCTCGGGGGCGGGTTCGTCCGTGAGGCAGAGCCAGCCGATCGCCGCGGCCAGGCGGACTTCGGGCGCCTCTGTCCAGTCTCGCCACCGCTCATGGAGCCACCGGACGGTCGGCGGATGTGCGTGGGCCCGGGTGGTCTCCGCGGCGGCGAGGAGCAGGGCGGCACGGACTATGTCGTCATGCTCCGTGGCGAACCTGGTGGCGAGGTCGGTTCGGACCCTGTGGTCGGGGTCGGCGGCGGTGGCCAGGGCGTAGGCGGCGTCGATGCGGATGGTGGGGTCGGAGTCGTTGAGAAGGGGCAGGAGCACGGGGGCTTCGGCGGTGATCGCGGCGCGGGCGGCGGTCACCGACCAGCCTGCCGGGTAGCCGGTCACCTCGACGCCGTAGTCGTCGTAGTCGGCGGGGGCGTGACGCCGAGGATCGGTGCGGTGGAGCAGGAGTTCATCGCGGGAGGCGACGCCGAAGTGCTGGGCGCGGGCCGGGTTGGCGAGTACGCCGAGGGCGGCGGCACGGTGTGGGTGGTGGGCATCGGTGGCGATGGAGATCAGGAACGGTACGGTGAGGGCGACGGCGGCCCGGCTGTCGTTGGCACACAGGCCCCCCAGCACGCCCGTCGCGTGGCTTGCAGGGTCCTCGCCGGTGTGCAGCAGGTGAACGGCCTTCCGGGCATCGTTCCCGTGAGGGAAGTTCCCCCACGGAACGGCGTCGAGAAGCAACCCGCTCTGGGCCCCGGACTGGATGCCGGCCACCACCGCCCGCACATCGAACGCGCCTCCCACGAACGAGGCCAGATCCGCTCCGGCCACCAGCGCCCGGCACATCTCGAACGTCGGATCGGTCCGCCAATCCCTCACACCACACCCCCACCATCGAATCCCCCAGAGACTCGATCATGCTTGGCCGCCCGTCCCCGCCGGTAACCCACAGTCTCGGACCACAAAACCTGTGCCAGAACCCCGAGATTCGACGGCACCACCATGAGGGCGGCCGGGGCGGGCACAGAGTCCTGGCGTACGTTCGAACCTATGACGCGCGCCCTGAGATCCCGGTTGGTGGCCCGGTGAGTGGCTGGTGGGCCTACCTGGAGGAACGGACCTGCCGAGAGGTCGATGCCGACGTGCTGCGCGACCACCGGCTGTCGGCGGTCAGGTCCGTCTGGGAGGCGCTGCGCCCGCTGGGGGTGGGCCTGCACGAAGCCGAGCGGGTGGTCCACGCGCGATACGAGGCCCTGGGCGACCGTGTGCAGCGCACGCCGCCTGGTCCGCTGGACCTCGCCTCGCTCGCAGCCCGCGCCGCGGCTCTCCCAGGCCGTGTGGTGGCGGTGGAGGCGCTCTGGGACGGCGACACAGTGCACGGCTGGTTCGTGCTCCTGGTCGCGGTCCTGGACGCCCCGGAAGGGGAGGGCCACCTGGCGACTGTCTACCACCGATCTGACGGCCCTCCTCCTGGTGTTGCCGCCGCTGAGGCCGGCCGTGCGCTGGCCGGCCACCTTCGCGTGCCCTTCCACTTCGCGTCTCCGGACACCCCTGATGACGACGCCCCGCGCTGGAGGACGATCCAACGGTTGACGGAAGGGCCGTGACCGGAGGGACGGGGCGCTGCGCCCGCAAGGAGGCCGGATGACCTGGTGCCTCCCGCTCTCATGAACATGGCCGCGGGGCCGATCCGCCTGTTCTCCCGGGATGGTGAACAACTACTGTCCGAAACTCGTGAGAAAGCCAGCCGTCAGCCGCACAACGCCTTGATCCGGGGGGAGGCGCCAGGGGTGACGCGAAGACCCCCAACCGACGGTGGTTGAGGGTCTTGGCTTGAAGCGTCACATCAGTGTGGCGTGGGCGAGAACGTCGTACGCCGCGCTCAGGAGCTCCCGATCTCCCAGGGCGTACTGGAGGGACGGGCCGGGTCAGGGACGTACGTGGCCGAGCCCCGGCAGCGCGTGCGGATGGTTCGGTCCGCGGCGCATGAGCAGCTCGATGGGTCCCCATTCCGTGCGGACATGAAGGCCGTGGGGCGGAATGGTGGTTGGGAGAGCCGGACCGACGCCAAGGTTCGCTCTCGTTCCGCTCCCGGGTGCGGTGAATCAACCAGTCGTCCGTGTAGGGAGGCGACCCCGCGCCTGTCTTTGTGTCGAAGGTGTGCGGCGCGGACTTCATCCGCCGATCGTGTGGGAGGTGCCGCCTGCACGTCGGTGGGGGGACCGGCCGGTGTGGATCTGGGCGCCGTGACAGCGGGCGAGTTCCTGCGTGGCCCGGTGCAGGGCGAGTTCCATGGTCCGGGGCGTGGTCAGGGCGCCGCTTCCGTCCGGCGGTACGAGCCATCGCAGGTCTCCCCAGCGGCAATGGGGGGCAGGGGCGGCGATCCATCCTCCCTGGGTGATGTGGCGGGTGCCGTCACCGACCCAGGTCGCCCCAGGTTCGGGAGGCAGGAAGAAACCGACCTCACGCCGTCCGCCGTCCAGCAGCACAGGGCCGGGACCGACGCGAGGAAGCTCGTCGAGGATGTCCGCAGCGCGCAGGCCCAGGCACGCGGGAACGATCAGCACGTCCCATAGACGTCCGGCAGCTAAGAGATGGATGCCGGCGCCGCCGCGGCGGCAGTCGCGCTCGTAGGCCTGCGGATCGTCGGCGGTGGCTGCCAGCCACTTCATTGCCTTCGTCCACTGTGCCAGCGCCATCGCAAACCTCCTGTGTGGTGCGGGCTTTGTGAGCCCGGCAGTCGACATCGGGTCCGACCACCCTGGCGCTCTACCGGAAGGCTGGGAAGGGAGGCGGAGGACGGTGCGAGATGTTTCGGCGCGTTCAAGGGGCGGCATATGCCGATCACACGCCCGGAACATGTATTCCAAGGGGATTGCTCGCTGAGCCACGGCCGACGCCCCCACCAGCCCGATCTTTCCGACTCGCGGTGCAGAGGAGCGGGCGAGCGGGCTGGTTCGGGGAGGTTCCCCTATCTGGCGGAGCTGCCCAAAATTCGAGGTTTAGCCGCAGCAGTCAGCTTCTGGGTGGCCGACACGTTGTACAGCAGCGGATCCAGCAACCACCGACCGCAGCCACCCTTCATCGCACCTGAGAAGCGGCGGGGCCTGGCGGGGCTCACGGCAGAGGGCCGGCGCAGGGGCATGATTCCCCGGCGCCGGCCCTCTCGCATGATCACGGCCGTGCCGGGGCTGTTCGCGGGCGGCTTTGATCACCGCACCCGCACAGTCGTACGTGCTCGTTGTCAGACACCCGGGCAAGCCCCCGCCCCGCCGGGCGCGCTTCTCGGCGGCGCCCGGCGCCGCTCCTGCCTTCGGACGGCGGGTCAGCCGAAGTGATGCGAGCTACCGGCAAGCGGGATCGGTGAGGACTGCCGGATCCAGGCACAGCACCGGCCCACCCCGTTCTGAAAGAGTCCGAGAACCGCACTCCTTGAAGATGACGAAGGTGGTTGACCTCATGAGATCGACTCGCGTGATCCTTGCTGTGGCCGCAGGCGCTCTTGCCCCTGCGCTGTTGTTCGCTACGCCCTCCATGGCCGCGTCCATCACCCCCGCGGTCACCGTCGCGACGGCCGGCTCGCCCTACGACGAGATGAGTGCGGACGACCTGCGGGTGGCGGTATTCCGCATCCTCGCCGACCCTGACAGCGGCAAGCGCGTGATCCGGGAGGCGAACGCGCTCCTCGACAGCGGCATCGTGGAGGAGATGCGCGCCTGGCTGGAGACGGGTTACCCCCTCGCCCAGGCCGAGGACGACCGGGTCGCCATTTTCCGGCTCCTCGCCGACCCCGACATCAGCGACGCCCAGCGCGCAGCGGCCGGCGCCGCCCTCGACGACAACACCCCAGAAGCACTGCGCCACTTCCTGGAGGTCGGCCGGTACGAGGTCGGCTAGTGGCCGGATCCCAAGCGCGGTATGCGTCGCCCGGTGAAGGACCATCCGGACTTCTCCCACATGGCGCGAGCCGACGAGATGGTGGCCGCCATCCTCGGAGCAGGCCGGCGCGCGCACGGGAAGGACGAGGGACCAGATGACGGGCCGCTGACTGCACGGGTACGGGCAGGGCTGGTCACTGGCAAGGGACGCGCCCCCGGTCACCGTCCGACGCGCACGGACCTGTGGACGATGCCGAAAGCGTCGACCGCTTCATTGCGCCCGGGCGACGCGCCACGGGAACGCGCGAAAGACCGCCTCGTAGTCGGCCATGGACGGCGAGGCTTCACCGGAGGTGTGGGGATGGTTCACCCTCAGACGTCTACCCCCGACCGGCTCTTCCGAGGCCTCGGCACGCCGGTGTGGCCGTCCCTGACCGATCCGGCCGGAGCCGCGCATCAGCGGGGCGCCTCCGCCACCCGAGGCGACTCCCGAGCGAACAGGGGCTGAGGGTGTGAGGGGGCCCGCCCGAGTCGGCCGCCTGCCAGAACCGATGCCTCCGGCGGGGGTGCTCAGGCTCCGGGTGACCGGGAGCCGTCGTACCGCGCCGAACGGAACGCGCGAGCTCGGCTTCGTTCCCGTCGGCTCCAACGCCCTTACGTACAGGGGACTTTGGGTGATCCTGTCAGACCGGCCGACTAGTCTGGGCTTCATGGATGAGCGATGCATGCATGACCTGGTCGTCCAGCAGTGCGTGGACTGCGCCCCTACCCCTGAGGGCTTGGTCAGGTTCGTCTATCTCACGGCCGGCGGCGCGGTCTTCCATCGTTCGTCGGCCTGCAAGGCCCTCGAAGAGGGCCAGGAGTACGCGCAGTCCCTGGGCCTGGAAACACACCCTCGTCGCCGTGTGGCCTTGGCCGAAGCCAGGGCGGAGGGCCGTGGCGCGTGTGCCTACTGCTTCTGGGACTACCGGCCCGAATGAGGCGTGACAGCCGAGGCCGAGGGGGCGGACGGCACCCACAGCCCTCGTACCCACCGACGTGTGGCCGGGCCGTGGACGCGATCCCGCGATGCGGCCCGCCCGACCCGGAACTCGCCTACCAGATGGGTGCGTACGCATCAGAGTGAGCCGGTCCGGTCGGGACGGGAAGCCGCAGGACCGGTGGACGGTTCAGTGCCGCACGAACGGGAGATCCTCCGGCCGCACTCGCCCGCGCGGTCCCGCCGCCCGCAGCACCACGTCCAGGACCCGCGCCGGGTCAGCGGCGTACGCGTGGGAGAACCACGCCATGTTGGCCTCCACCACGGCCCATCGGTGGCCCGGACGGTACGGGTCTAGCACCTGCCCGACGTCCACGACGACGGCGCTCGGCAGGGTGGGTCCGGCCGTGGCGACGAGGCGGTCGACGAACTCGGCGATCTCCGCGGCGACGGCCCCGTGCCTGTCGAGCGGCCGGGGGTCGAGGCGGCCGAACACCGCATACCGACTGCCCGTGGCGATCCGCCCGTCCAGCAGGAACAGCCGGTACTCGGCGGCGAAGGTCACCACCTCGGAGAGCAGCACCGGCGTCGCCGGGTCCAGATCGGCGGGCAGCCGGGAGCCATCGGCGTAGACGTCCGCCGGGAAAGCCTTGTCCCGCGGCGGCTTGACGAACGTCGGCCGCTCGATCGACCAGGCATCCGTCACGGTCGCCGCACGGACCTCCCGCCCCGTGAACTCCTCCGGCAGCTCGGCAAGCCAGTCGTCCGCCGGTTCGAGCAAGGCGAGCCCGAGCCGTCCGGCCAACCGTGCCCCGGCCACCGGTCCGCCGTACCAGTACGCCGGTCCCACCGCCGCGCCGACCTCGTCCGCCGGGCCGATCTCCTCCGCCGCGCCGACCTCGTCCGCCGGGCCGATCTCCTCCGCCGCGCCGACCTCGTCCGCCGGGCCGATCTCCTCCGCCGCCAGGATCGTCATCCCCCGCGCCGTCGCCTCACCCGCCAGCAGTTCCATCGTCGACGTCCGCCGACCAGGCATGACAAGCATCGCAACCCTCCCCGTTCCGGCCTCTGATCAGCGGCCGGAGAGCCGGTCGGCGATCTTCGCGATGCGGGAGGTCTCCGCGGTGTGGGCCGTGGACTCCGTACGGTCCGCCTTGCGGTAGGCCGCGTACATCGTCTGGACTCCGAGCCAGCGCAGGGGTTCCGGTTCCCACGTGCGGACCTTGTGGTTGACCCAGGGCAGCGCGGTGAGGTCGGTGGGGCCGGACTGGCCGGAGTCCTGCCGGATGAGGTCGCGCAGGGTGCGGGCCGCGAGGTTGGCGGTGGCGACGCCGGAGCCGACGTAGCCGCCCGCCCAGCCCAGGCCCGTGGAGCGGTCGAGGGTGACGGTGGCGCACCAGTCGCGGGGGACACCGAGGACGCCGGACCAGGCGTGGTCGATGCCGATGCCGGCCAGGGAGGGGAAGAAGCGGACGAGGATGTCGCGGAGGGCCTCGATCGTCTGGGGCTGGGTGCGGCCGTCGTTGTCCGTCCTGGAGCCGTAGCGGTACGGGACGCCCCGGCCGCCGAGGGCGATGCGGCCGTCGGCGGTGCGCTGGGCGTACATGTAGGCGTGGGCCATGTCGCCGAGGGTCTCTCGGCCGTGCCAGCCGATGGCGTCCCACTGGGCGTCGGTGAGGGGCTCGGTGGCGATCATGGAGGAGTTCATGGGGAGCCAGGTACGGCGCTGGCCCGTGAGGGAGGCGGTGAAGCCCTCGGTGCAGCGCAGGACGTAGGGCGCGCGAACGGTGCCGTACGGGGTGAGGGCGTGCTTGGGCTTGATCTCGGTGACCGGGGTCGACTCGTGGATCGTGACGCCGAGGGCCTCGACGGCGGCGGCGAGGCCCGTCACGAGCTTCACCGGGTGGAGGCGGGCGCCGTGCGGGGTCCAGGAGGAGCCGACGGCGCCGGCGACGCGGATGCGGTCGGCGGTCTCGCGTGCGCCGTAGAGCTCGCGGTCCTTCTCGCCGAAGGCGATCTCCACGGCGTGGAAGGCCTTGAGGCGGGTGAGCTGGGCGGGGGAGTGCGCGATCTCCAGGACGCCGCCGCGGTGGATGTCGGCGTCGATGTTCTCGGCGGCGCAGACGTCGACGACCTCGGTGACGGTGTCGTTCATCGCGTGCTGGAGGCGGACGGCGGATTCGTGGCCGTGGAGCCTGGCGTAGCGGTCGCGGCCGGCGATGCCGTTGTAGAGCCAGCCGCCGTTGCGGCCTGAGGCGCCGTAGCCGCAGAACTTGGCTTCGAGCACGGCGATGTCGAGGAAGGGGACGGCCTTCTTGAGGTAGTACGCCGTCCACAGCCCGGTGTAGCCGCCGCCGACGATGCAGACGTCCGCCGTGGCATCCCCGGGCAGGGGCTCGCGCGGGGCGGGGGTGCCTTCCTGCGCGTACCAGAACGAGATGCCGCCGTTGACCGTGCTGCTCCTGCTGACCATGGGCGGGAGGGTACTTGATGGTCGGAGGGCCTTCGACCTCTGGATCGGGGTCGCTCGGCGGGGCGGGTGGGGTGGGCGGTGCGTGGTGCGACGAGGCCGCGGTCGCCCGGGTGTCGCGGGATGCCGGGGCCTGAGGGGAGCCGCGCGGCGTGGGCGTGGCGTGGGTTTCTCGGGTGTGTGCCGCCTTCGGCGCCGATAGCGTCGGCCTGTGATCGAGATTCCGGCGGAACTGGTGGCGTCACAGGCGAGGTTCAACGGGGAGGCGGGGCGCGCGTTCGTCGCGGCGTTGCCAGGGCGGGCGGCGGAGTTCCTGGACCGGTGGGGGCTACGGGTGACGGGGCCCTCGATGTGCGGGATGGCGTCGCTCGTGCTGCCGGTGACCCGGGTCGCGGACGGTGTGCGGGCGGCGCTGAAGATGCAGCTCCTCGACGAGGAGAGCGAGGGGGAGGCCGCGGCGCTTCGGGTCTGGGACGGCTCGGGGGCCGTACGGCTGCTCGCGGACGATCCGGGGACCGGCACGCTGTTGCTGGAGCGGCTCGACGAGGGCCGGCATCTTTCGACGCTGGCGGACGCGCGGGAGGCGGTGGGGATCCTCGCCGATCTGGTGGCGCGGGTGGTGGCGGTGCCGGCGCCGGACGGGCTGCGGGGGCTGGGTGACATCGCCGCGCGGATGGTGGCCGCGACCCCGGGCGCGGCGGCGCGGCTGGGGGCGGAGGACGCGGCTTTGCTGCGGGACTGCGCGGCGGCGGTACGGGAGGTGATGGGGGAGCCCGGGGACCGGTTGCTGCACTGGGACCTGCATTACGACAACGTGCTGGCGGCCGAGCGTGAGCCGTGGCTGGCGATCGATCCGAAGCCGCTGGTGGGCGATCCGGGGTTCGATCTGCTTCCGGCGCTGACCAATCTGTGGGAGGCGGATCCGGCCGCGGGGACGCTGTGGCGCTTCGATCTGCTGACGGAGCGGCTGGGTCTCGACCGTGGGCGGGCGCTCGCGTGGACGCTCGGCCGGGTGTTGCAGAACGGGCTGTGGGACGTGGAGGACGGGGAGGAGGCGCTCGATCCGGACCAGGTGTCCATCGCGCGGACCCTGATGGCCCGGGGCGTTGACGGATTGCGGGCGCGGTACATGATTCGTACATGATTCGTACCGCCACACCTGCCGATGTCCCTGTGATCCACGCGATGGTCCGTGAACTCGCCGAGTACGAGAAGGCGCTGGACGAGGTCCGCGCGACACCCGAGCAGCTCCATGAGGCGCTGTTCGGCCCGCGTCCCGCGGCCTTCGCGCACATCGCGGAGTCGGAGGAGGGCGAGCCGGTGGGCTTCGCGCTGTGGTTCGTGAACTTCTCGACCTGGCGCGGTGTCCACGGCATCTACCTGGAGGACCTGTACGTCCGTCCGTCGAGCCGGGGCGGCGGCCATGGGAAGGCGCTGCTGGCGGAGCTGGCGCGGATCTGTGTCGAGCGGGGGTACGAGCGGCTCGAGTGGTCGGTCCTGGACTGGAACACGCCGTCGATCGACTTCTACGAGTCGCTGGGCGCGCGCCCGCAGGACGAGTGGACGGTGTACCGGCTGACGGACGGGGCCTTGCGCGGGCTGGGGACGGGCGCGTAGGGCGGCACGGGCCGCACCACGCCCCGGCGAACGCCCGCCCGGGGACTCCCGGGCGGGCGTGGTGGTGACCCCGGCCATCCGCCACGGGGGGAGCGGACGACCGGGACCGGTCATGGTGCGGTCAGCCGGTGGTCGGGAGCGGCCGGTCCGGCGTGTCCAGCCAGACCCACTCACGGGTACCCGGGGCGGTGCTCAGTCCGAACCGCTCCGGCCCGGGTCGGCCGGCGTGGGTCCACCAGGCGTGCGCCGCCTCCACCTCGTTCCAGAGACGACGCGGGCCGTACTGCCACACGGTGAACTGGTCGTCCGACTTCCCGTCCCAGTCGACGGCCGCCCAGGACGAGGCGTCGGCCGTCGCGACCCACAGTCTGGACTCCACCCCGTGCACGTCGGGGTCGTCGTGCCAGGTCCACCACACGTCACGGAGCTGGAGGCCCACGGCGAACTGGACCGTCAGGTCGTCGCCCGTGACGTTCCAGGGGGACAACTTGGTACGCGACTCGTCCGGTTGGTGGCCGTCGCGGACCACGTCCCGGTAGATCCGCAGGTCCGTGCGCTGGTTCCGCATGAGCATGAACGCGGAGTGGGGAGAGAACCGTCCCGACGCGTCGCCCTGTACGCCCACCTTCAGGCGCAATAGGCCGTAGCACAGCCAGGGCGTCTCCCACGGCGTGAGCACGACCCCGCCGGGCCGGGTCTGCTCCACCCACGCCCGGGGGACCGACCGCACGGAGCACGTGGCCTCCACCCGGTCGTACGGTCCGGAGGACGAGTGGCCCCGGGCGCCGTCCCCGGAGACCACCGCCGGCTCCAGGCCGAGCTTCCGGAGACGCATCTCCGCATCCGTCGCCAGGACCGGGTCCACCTCCACCGTGGTCACGTTCTCCGCGCCCAGGCGGTGGGCCAGTAGACCCGCGTTCCAGCCGGTCCCGGTCCCGATCTCCAGAACCCGGTGTCCGTCGGCCAGGTCCAACATGTCGAGCATGCGGAACACGATGGCCGGAGCCGATGCGGACGACGACGCCCAGCGGTCCCCGTCGCCGGGGTCCTGGCCGTCGTTGATCTGCGTCACCACGGAGTCGTTGGTGTAGGCGGTCCGCAACCATGTCTCCGGCGCCTCCGCCCGGGTGCAGGGCTCCAGTCCTCTCCCAGGTAGATGCGTTCAGGGAGGAACCGGTGGCGGGGGACGGCCCAGGCCGCACGTTCCCACTCGGCCCCCAGTGGGGCTTCCAGGTCGTTGTTCACCGCGCCGAGCAAATCGCGCATGGCGATCTGCTCGGACGCTGCGAGATCCTGTGTCGTCACGTGCACTAGTCCTTCTTGTGCTTCGGCGGGTCCTTCGGCTTGGCGGTGTCCGTGGACGGCTTGGACGTGCCCGGGTCCTTGTTTCCCGAGTGCTGTCCGCTGCCTCCGCTCCCGCCCTTACCCGTTCCCCATCCCATGCCGTGCTCCTCTCGGTTGTGGAATGCCAGCCCGAGCCGTATCGGCTCGGGCTGTGTCCGCCCCGGGCGACCAGTGGAAAGCCGTCCCACCCCCCCCGGGGGGGCGGACGTTCCCTCCGGCGGTTCCCAGGCGGAGGGCCTTGCCCGCTCCCGCAGCGAAGGAGCGGAGTCTCTGCTCAGATCCCGGCCACGGCAAGGAGTGACCGGTGACCGGGAATTGTTCGCAGTCCCCCGCCGCCAGCGTTGGAGGGAGCCTGCGGCGCCGCTGAAGTCGCCCGGGGGCGCGCCCAGCGGGGACACTCCGCGCGGGGGCCCTGGGCCTGTAGCTCCGGGGCAATGGCGGCCACCGCATCGGCGTGGAACGGGCCATGGATCACGGCTCCTACTCCCTGAATCCGTCGGCGTAGGCCATGTGCAACTCCTCGGGAGCGGTCGGGGCGGGAGCTGGGTCGTCCACGTGGATCAGATCCGCACCGTCGTAGAGCGTGCGGACTTGGATAGGCCCTGCCCAGGCGACCGTCACCCAGGTCCGCTCACTCCGCGTTCGGTGGGTCACCTCCAGCGCCGTGCGTCAGGTCGACCCCACACGAACCCGGTCCCCAGGGAAGAGGTCGATGGCCACGCGGCGCCGGTCCTCCCCCTCGGGCACGGGTAATCCCAGCGGGTTTCCGACCCAGACCAGCCGGTCCGGCTGCCGTCGTCTCACCATGGGTGCGCTCCCTTTCGTGGTGTCCGCTCTCCCGGTCCGGCCCGGCTTGCGGACCGGGAGAACGGGGTGTCCTTCGCTCGCTTCCTGCTCCGCCGTCCGGCGGGAGCGTGCGGGAAATCTCAGTGAGCGGTAAGGAAGAACGCGATGGCCGCCCGGACGATGAACACGGCGGTGGCCGCCGTGGCCTCCGACTCCGGATGACGCTTGATGCGGTGCGTCACGGAGCGGAGAACCGTCCGGACCGTCACTGCTCCACCGCCGTCACCGGGGTGGCGAACAAGCGGGCCTGGACCAGCTCCTCCGGGGTCGGCTCCCGCAGTTCCCCCGGCGGGACCGCCCACTCCCGGCCCCCGCCCGGCGGACGCAGGTACACGCTCCCCTCGTACCGGCGGTCCACCCGACCCAGCGTCCCGTTACGGTCCACCGCGTACCGACTGGCGGCCGGTCTCCACTCCTCGTTCATGCCTCACCGTCCCCTCCAGCGCTCCGAATGCCTCGGACCACACCGGGACGGTATGAGCCCTGGGTGCTGCTTGTCGGCCCTGATTCGCCTTGATTCGAGCGACGCCGGGGCTTCTTCGGGGTGATTCTCAGCTGAGGTCGAGTGCCCGCCGGGCGCGTGTGATCACGCGATGGGCTTCCGCCCCGTAGACGGCGGAGTCAGCGAGTGTCTGCCAGACCCGCTGGTACACGCCGACGGTCGCGGAGTCGTCCAGCCATAGTTCCGCGTGCCAGTCCTCGGCGATGGCCAAGCGGTCGTCGTACAGCCAGAACGCGTTGGCCGGCGGGAGCTTGAGAGGGGCGCCCAGCGGGACGATTCCCAGGGTGACGGTGTCGAGCCCCAGCACACCCATGAGCCGGTCGAGTTGGGCAGCCAGTACCGGCGGCGGGCAGACCAGGGCGTGGAGAGCGGCCTCCCACATGATGATGTGGAAGGTCTTCCCCGGCTCGTAGAGCAATTCCTGGCGCCTCACGCGGGCCCGTACCGCCTCGTCCACATCCCGGACGGACTGGTGAAGGTCGACGTACTCGCTGAACACGTGGCGGGCGTAGTCAGGTGTCTGGAGCATCCCGACGACCATGGAGCCTTGCCAGGCCCGGAAGGTTCTGGATCGCTCGTACTCAGCGGTGAGAGCGTCCTGGACGGGCTTGTGCCCGGCGGCAAGCTGGCGCCGCCAGGAGCGGGATCGGGACTCCAGCGTCTGTAGGCGGGTGATCAGTTCATCGGTAGCCTCCGGGTGCCCCGTTGCCTTGGCCCATGCCCGGAGGTCGTCTGCTGTGGCGGTCTGCCGCCCTGTCTCCAGCTTGCTGACCTTGGACTGGGGCCAGAGCAACACCGCCGCCAGTTCGCGCCCCGTGAAGCCCCGTGCGGCGCGCAGCTCACGGAGCCGCGCGCCAAGGGCCACTCGGGCCTGCTGAAAGTCGTTGCTCACTCGGTGGAAGGTACCTGGCCCGTGAACTCGTCATACCGGACGGCGTGGTGCCATGCCGCGTCGCGGGCCTGGCAGGCGCGCAGGACTTCCACGGGGTCCGTGACGAGTTCGACGCCGGTCATCCGGTCGTCGTCATCGAAGTGAAGCCGTGCGATGACGCGTGAATCGAACAGCCAGAAGTCCTCTTCAAGGAGCTTCAGCCGCTTTGCGTCGCTCCGCCACAGGTTCCGGATGTCCTCTCCTACGGTGCTGTTGCGGCGGGCGTTGTCCAGGAGGTACCGCTGGCCCAGGGTCGGAGGGTTGTCCACGATGCGTACGCGCTCGAACCGCTTGCCGAGTGCGGACTGTTCGCGCCGGGACACACACCACGGGTCGTCCAGGTCCCACCCGGCATCCTCACCTCGGGCGAACCGGGTGTAGGTCCCGGTCTCCTCGTCCGACTGGTATCGGCGGCGGGTCTCAAGCCGCCAGGCGGTGTGCTCGAAGGTGCGGAACATCCCGCCGAACTCTTCGAAGCTGATCAACGTCGGCACCCGGTCCACGTCCCTCGGCGCGAAGTCGGCCAGGAGCAGGCGCGGCACCACCACGAACCCCTCCCCGGACTTGACGTTGCTGAGTTGGGCCACGTCGTCAGGGTCGGTCACAGCGTCTCCCTGGACCAGGACCTCACCCGTGTCCAGGTCTTCGTAGAGCGTCGGACAGCCGTCATTGCCGGAGTTGGTGCCGATGAAGCGAAGTCGCCTTGCCAACGTCGTTCCCCTCTCGCCCGGATGACCCGATAGGGCCGTCTCCAGGGTGGAACCGCCGGTGGTGTTCTGTCCTCAGCGATTCTCGAATATTCGCGAATCGCTGAGGGCCGCCCAATTCTGCGGTGCCTGGTCCAGCACTCGAGATCGCACCGCCCCCTGCGGCGGTCAAGGAGCTGGCGGGCAGCCACTCGGAGCTGGATGTTCTCGGCCTCCTCCTTGGCCTGTTCGGCCAGGAACGATGCCAGGCTGACCCGGCCCGGGTTGGCCGAGTCCAGGTTGTCCTTCAGGGAAACGAACCGGACGCCGGTGTCCTCCACCAGCTCTACCACGTCGGCAAGTTGCCGGACGCCCTGGCGGGACACCCGGTCCTTCCTCGCCCGGACTCGCCCTTGAGCGGCGAGGAACCTACCCGGAGACGTCCGCCAGCCATCCGGTGGCGCCGACGACCTCGCGCGCTATGTCGACCACGGCCCGTCCGTCGGTGGCCACTCGCACCGTGCCCGGGGGCGTCTGCTCCTCCAGAATCCGCGCCTTGCGGGCGCTGCCCTCCAACTCCTGCTTCAGCTCCGAGCCCAGTTCCCGAGCGGTCAGCCGCTCGCGGGCGGTGGCATCGGACGCGGTGAGCACCACCCGCACGATCCTGACGTTCGCACCCATGGCGCGCCGGAACATGCCCTCGTTCTCTGCCAGAACGCTCACCGTGTGTGTGTAGATCAACCGGCGGTATCCGAGCTCGGCATAGTTCGACCAGAGCGCCGTCAGATTGCGCTCGGCGATCCTTCTGCGGCGTGGGTCCCCCTCCGGAGCGGGGTGGGCCTGCCCCATGAAGTCACCTTCGATCACACAGTGAGCGACCGTCGCAGCGCGCAGACGTGCTGAGACCTCCCATCCCACCGTCGTCTTGCCGACGCCTGCGCGCCCTCCGATGAGCAGTACCTCTACGTGATCCATAACCGCACCCTGCCACCGGGCAGGCGGACCGCGCGACCAGATCTGCACGGATCAGGGGGACAGGCCCTACGGGATCAGGACCACCTTGCCGACCGTGCCCCGGGTCTCCAGGGCGCGGTGCGCCGCGGCGGCCTCGGCGAGAGGGAAGCGGTGGACGGCCGGGCGGAGGGTGCCCGCGGTGGCGGCGGCGAGGGAGGCGAGTTCGAGGGTGCGGACGTCGCCGCCGGCCTTCTGGATCATGACGGGGCCGAGGACGGACTCCGACGTGATGCCCCGGGCGGCGAGTTCCTCGTCGGTGAAGGTGAGCGGTTCGCCGTCGTGGAGGCCCGCGCCGGACCAGCCGAAGACGATGTGCCGGCCGCCCTTGCCGAGGAGGTCGACGGCCGCCAGGCCGGTGGCGCCGCCGACGGAGTCGAAGACGACCGTGGCGGTCCTGGTGCCGAGGAACGCCCGGACCTGGTCCGGCCAGTCGGGGAGCTTGTAGTCGACCGCGAGGTCCGCGCCGTTCTCCGCCACGAGGGCCACCTTCTCCGGGCCGCCCGCGAGGCCGACGACCGTGGCGCCGGCGTTCTTCGCGTACTGGACGAGGAGGGTGCCGATGCCGCCGGCCGCGGCCGGGACGACGGCGATGGAGTCCGGGCCGAGTTCGGTGAACTGGAGGATGCCGAGCGTGGTGCGGCCGGTGCCGATCATCGCGACGGCCTCCGCCTCGCCGAGGTGGTCCGCCAGGGCGTGCAGCCGGCCGGCGTCCACGACGGCGCGTTCCGCGTAGCCGCCCGGGGCCACGCCCAGGTGGGCGACGACGCGCCTGCCCAGCCAGGAAGGGTCCGTGCCCTCGCCGAGCACGTCCACGGTGCCGGCGACCTCGCGGCCGGGGATCGTGGGCAGCTCGGCGGGGGCGGGGAAGGGGCCTGTCGCGCCGAGGCGCAGGGCCGTGTCGAGGAGGTGGACGCCGGCCGCGGTGACCGCGATCCGTACCTGTCCGGGGCCGGGGGCCGGGTCCTCGACCTCTTCGTACGTGAGGTTCTCCGCCGGGCCGAAGGCGTGGAGACGGATCGCGTGCATGAGGACTCCCCGAAGAGTGGGCGGTACGTCGTGACGGCCCCAGCCTCCAACCTCAAGCGGACTTGAGGTCAAGGATCCGGGTCCTGAGCGCCAGCGACACCGCCTCCACCGCGCTCGTGAACGACACCTCCGACAGCACGCCCGGCGCCGCGACCTCGTCGCCGGCCAGGTACACGCCGTCGCCGCGGTCGATCGCGGGCCGGTCGCGCCAGGTCGTACCGGGCCGGTCGACCGCTCCCGTACGGCCGCTGGAGACCGCCTCGCGGCGCCAGACCGTACGCTCCCCCCAGCCCGGGAACCCCAGGTCGAGCAGGCGCTCGGCGTGCGCGACGCCGTCGGCCTTGGACTCGCCCGGGGCGATGGGGAGCTGGGCCTGGATCAGCTCCTCGCCGGCCGGGGCGAGGGAGGGGTCCTGCGCGGTGAAGCGCTCGATCCAGCCGGGCGCGTCCAGGTCGGAGACGATGAACGGGTCGCCCTTGCGGCGGCGCAGCGCCAGGTCGAACAGGACAGTGCGGCCGCTCTCCCCGCCGAGGTCCGGCTCACCGAGGAGCCGGGCGGCGGCGGCGAGGGAGGTCGCGACGACGACCGGGCCGTCGGCGAGCGGCAGCGCGTCGAGCCGGGACGAGGTCTCGATCCGTACGCCCGCCTCCCGGGCGTACGCGGCCATCCGCTCGACGAGCCGCCCCCAGCCTCCCCGGATGTACCGGGCCTCGGGCGGCAGCGCGGCGGCCCGGTGCAGCCGCTCCTGGACGAAGCGGGCCGAGAGCGCGCCGGGGTCGTGGTGGAAGAGGGCGACCCCGCTGTACGCGGCGGCCTGACGGGCCGCCTCCGGTCCGGCGATCCGGGTGGCCCAGGTGAGGAAGTCGGTGTCGACGGGGGCCCGGTCGGCGGTGCGGAGCGTGTGGCGCAGGAAGCCGAGCGGCGGGGTGCGGCGCAGCGCGCCGCCGAGGTGGAAGCGGAAGCGGGCGGCTTCGAGGGGCGGGATCTGCGCGAGGGGGCCGATGAGGCCGCGCTGCGCGAGCCAGGTCCAGTGGGGGCCCTTGCGGTAGAGCGCGTGCGGGCCTTCGTTCGTGCGGTACGGCCCGTCGGCGGTGCGGGCGCGGCCGCCGAGTGTGTGGTGGGCCTCGTGCAGGGTGACCGCGGCTCCCGACTCGGCGGCGGTGATGGCCGCGGTGAGTCCGGCGAATCCGCCGCCGACGACGGTGATGTGGTTCCGGGCGGTCCTGGTCGTGTCGCTTCGCTGCATCGCTCGCTCCCTCGTGTCGCTGGTACGAGGGGGACGGGCGAGGGGGTCCCGGATGTGACATCGGGGCGTTGTCAGTGGCGTGGGTCACGATGGAGGCATGGTGACGGGCAGGTCGAGCGGCAGGAAGAAGATCGCGGCGGCGCGGCGGGCGGAGGTCCGGCTGCCGCCGCTGGAGGCGTACGAAGGAGGGCTGGAGCCGGACGGGGACTACGACGGGGTCGCGTTCGAGGGGCGGGACCTGTCCGGGCAGAGCGCGTCCGGGGCGCGCTTCCTGGAGTGCGCGGTGCGGGAGTGCGCGCTGGACGAGACGCGGCTGAGGAGGGCGCGCCTGCTGGATTCCGTACTGAACGGGGTGCGCGGGGTCGGTACGGATCTGGCGGAGGCGTCGCTGCGGGACGTGGAGATCGTGGACGCGCGGCTCGGGGGGACGCAGCTGCACGGGGCGGTGCTGGAGAGGGTGCTCGTGAGACGAGGGAAGATCGACTTCCCGAATCTGCGGACGGCGAGGCTGAAGGACGTCGTCTTCGAGGAGTGCGTGCTCGACGAGCCCGACTTCGGGGGCGCGGTGCTCGAACGGGTCGAGTTCCGGGGGTGCGTGCTGAAGGGGGCGGACTTCGGCGGGGCCCGGATGAAGGACGTCGACCTGCGGACGGTGGAGCGTCTGGAGATCGCGCGGGGGGTCGACGCCCTGTCGGGAGCGGTGATCAGTACGGCGCAGCTGCTGGACCTGGCACCGGTGTTCGCCGCGCAGTTGGGGGTGCGGGTGGAGGACTGAGGGCGCGCCTTACGGGACTCGGGGGAATCGGGCCTGGAGGTCCCAGATCACGGGGTTGTCGCCGAGGCCCTCGTGCATGTCGGTGAGGTCGGCGACCAGGTCGTGCAGGAAGTCGCGGGCCTCGCGGCGCAGTTCGGTGTGGTTGAAGGTGAGCGGCGGCTCGTCGCCCGGCATCCAGTCGGCCTCCACGTCCACCCAGCCGAAGCGGCGCTCGAAGAGCATGCGGTCCGTGGACTCGGTGAAGTCGAGCTCGGCGTACTGGGGCTGCGAGGACCGGCTGCCGCGGGGGTCGCGGTCCAGCTGCTCGACGATGTCGCAGAGGGCCCACGCGAAGTCGAGCACCGGCACCCATCCCCAGGCTGTGGACACCTCGCGGTCGGCCTTGGGGTCGGCGAGGTAGACGTCCCCGCAGAACAGGTCGTGGCGCAGGGCGTGGACGTCCGCGCGGCGGTAGTCGGTCTGCGGGGGGTCGGGGAAGCGACGGGAGAGGGAGTAGCCGATGTCGAGCACGGAGACGATGGTCCCACGCGCGGCGGCAGGGCCCTTACCGCGTCGGTGGGGTGTGCCGGGGCGGTGGGGTGCGTGGCGTGGGTGGGGTGTGCCGGGGCGGTGGGCCGTGCGGGGCCGTGGCAGGGCGGTGGGGTGCGGCGCGCGTGGGGGGCCGTGCCGGGGCGGTGGGCTGTGTCGCGTGAGCGCCGGGGTTGTGGGCCCGGCGGCGTGGGTGGGCTCTGTCGCCGGGTGGGCGCGGCGGCCCGCTCAGCTCCGCGACCTGGCGTGCAGGGCCCGGGCGAGCCTCGGGCCCAGCCGGCGCTTCAGGTTGCGCAGGGGCTGCAGGCCGTCGACCGCGCGGTCGAGGCGGTAGTAGAGCTGCGGCGGGACGTGCGGCAGCAGGGGGGAGTGACGCTGGCCGAGGAGCGCGAACATCTGCGCCGGAGGGAGGCGCATGTAGCGGGGCAGGTTCTCGTACCACAGGGCGCTGTAGCGGGCCGCGCTCTGCGCCGAGAGGAGTTCGGCGCGCCTCCGGGCTCCGTACCGCGCGAGCGCCCCGTCCAGGTCCCCGCCGGCGTGCAGGGCGTCCGCGAGCGCGAGCGCGTCCTCCAGGGCCAGCGTGGTGCCGGCGCCGATCGAGTAGTGCGTGGTGTGGGCGGCGTCGCCGAGGAGGACCAGGTTGCCGCGGTGCCAGACGCGGGTGGTGAGCGTGCGGAAGTTGAGCCACTGCGCCGCGCCCTCGTCCTGTCCGCGGCCGATCAGAGGCTGTCCGTCGAGGAGGTCGTGGAAGAGCTTCTCCAGCAGGTTCAGGCTGTCGGCCTCGCTCCTTGCGCCGAGCCCCAGCCCCTTCCAGGTCTCCGGTGCGCACTCCACGACGCAGGTGGACTGCTCGCCGCTGAACCCGTAGGCGTAACACCAGATCCAGCCGTGCTCCGTCTCCTTGAAGGCGAAGCTGAAGGAGTCGAAGACCTTCGTCGTGCCGAGCCAGACGTACGGGTTGCGGCCGATGGCGACCTCGGCGCCGAAGTGACCCGCGTACGCCTCGCGCAGGGCGCTGTTGACCCCGTCGGCCGCGACGACGAGGTGGGCGTCCGCCAGCTCGGGGGCGTCGGGACCGGTGATCCCGTGCTCGAACTCGATCCGTACGCCCAGCGCCTCCGCCCGCTCGGCGAGGAGTGTGAGCATCCGGCGGCGGCCGATGCCGAAGCCCTCGTCGCCCCGGTGGACGGTCCGCTCGTCGCGGACGATGGCGACACCGTCGGTCCAGCGGACGGAGGCCTCGTCGACGGCGCGCGCCGACTCCGGGTCGCCCGCCCGCAGCTTGTCCAGGAGTCCGGACCAGTAGGTCACGCCCCAGCCGTACGTGGAGCCCGCCGGGTTCCGCTCGTAGACGGTGATCTCGTGGGAGGGGTCCTGCCGCTTCATCAGGATCGAGAAGTACAGGCCGGCGGGCCCACCGCCGACGCAGGCGATCTTCACACGCGCTCCCACAACGAGACGAGACGAACTGACACTCTGCGATAGCAAGGCAACGCAGAGTAGCAGCGTCAGGAGAGCAGGCGCTGTTCCTTCGCCACGGCGACGGCACCCGCACGGGTGTCCACGCCGAGCTTCGCGTAGATCCGTCCGAGGTGGGTCTTCACGGTCGCCTCGCTGATGAAGAGCGCGCGGGCGATCTCGCGGTTGCCGAGGCCCTGTGCGAGCTGGCCGAGGATGTCCCGCTCGCGGTCGGTCAGGGTGGGCCCGGCGGCGCCGCGCATCCGGTCCATGACGCGGCTGGCGACCGGCGGGGAGAGGGTCGTGCGGCCCTGGGCGGCGGAGTGGATCGCGGCGAACAGCTCCTCGGGACGCTCGGCCTTCAGGAGGTAGCCGGTCGCGCCGGCCTCGATGGCCCGGGTGATGTCGGCGTCCGTGTCGTACGTCGTGAGGACCAGGACGTGCCCGCCTGTGGCCGACCCGGCGATCCGGCGGGTCGCCTCGACGCCGTCGATGCCGGGGCCGAGCTGGAGGTCCATCAGGACGACGTCCGGGCGCAGCTTGGCGGCCATCGCGACGGCCTCCTCGCCGCTGCCCGCCTCGCCGACGACCTCGATGTCGTCGGCGCTGCCGAGCAGGGCGAGCAGCCCGGCGCGGACGACGGCGTGGTCGTCGCAGAGCAGGATCCGTACGGTCACGGCCGGTCTCCATGTTCGTGGGTCTTCATCGGCGGGTCTCCGGGCCCGTGGGTCTGTTCGTGGGTCTTCGTCGGCCGGTCTCCGGGTTCGTGGGTCTTCATCGGCCGGTCTCCGGGTTCGTGGGGAGGGGGATCGCGGCTGAGAGGACCGTGCCCTCGCCCGGGGTGGACTCCACCGTCAGCGTGCCGCCGAGCTGGCGCACCCGCGCCCGCATCGCGGGCAGGCCGTGGCCGCGCACACCCGCGCCGTCGCGCGTCGCGGAGGGCTCGAAGCCGCGCCCGTCGTCGGCGATGTCGAGGACGACCTGGTCGTCGAGGTACGTCAGGGTCAGCGCGGCGGAGGTGGCGCCCGCGTGCTCGCGGACGTTGGCGAGGGCGCCCTGCGCGATGCGCAGCAGCGCCGACTGGGCGCGCTCGGGCAGGGGGACCGGTGCCCCGTCGACCCGGAACGCGGCCGACTCCCGCCCGGCCAGCATCCGCAGCGCCTCCTCCAGGCCGCCGCCCTCGGCGAGGTCGGCCGGGGCCAGGTCGTGGACGAAGCGGCGGGCCTCGGCGAGGTTGCGTTCGGCGATGGACTCGGCGGTACGGACGTGGCGGCGGGCGGTCGACGCATCGCTGTCCCAGGTCCGCTCGGCCGCCTGGAGCAGCATCTGCTGGCTGGACAGGCCCTGCGCCAGGGTGTCGTGGATCTCCATCGACAGCCGCTGGCGTTCGGCGAGGGTGCCCTCGCGGCGCTCGATCGCGGCCAGCTCGCGGCGGGTCCGGATCAGGTCGTCGATCAACGCCCGCTGCCGGTCCGCCTGCCGCTGCGCGTGGACGAAGACGGCGGTGGCGATGGCGGCGACGGCCGGCGGGGCGACGACGAGGTTGGGGTCGAAACCGTCGTCCGAGAGCTGGACCTGCGCGGTCACGACGAAGACGGTGAGGAGGGTGACGAGGACGAGGGCGGCCCGCGGTGGCAGGGTCCGCATGCCGGTGTAGAAGAGCGGCACCGCGCACCAGGCGAAGCTCGGCGCGAGGACCACCAGCAGCATCCAGACGGCGACGACCGTGACCAGCCAGGCGATCCGGCGCGGGGTGGGGCGGGTGCCGAGGACGGGACCGAGGAGGTACAGGGCGGCGAGCGCGCCGGAGAGGGCGACGATCCACGGGCTGCGGTCCTCCCAGGGGTGCCGCAGCAGGAAGCGGGCCAGGGACGCGCCGAGGAGGAGGAAGAAGGCGAGGTGCATGACGCGCGCGAGCCAGCGCGAGTCCGGGTCCTCGTCCGGGTCCTGCGCCGTCACACGTACTCCTCTGACCGGGGGAGAAACCTTCTGACCTGGGGATACGTATCCATGGTGGCCCAGGAGGACCAGAGGGGCATCAACCGATCGGCTGACACCCCCGTCGACCATCATGCGCGACGGCGGCATCCGGTCCGTGGACCGTACGGGCCCGGATCCGGCCGGAGGATCGATGGCGGAGCGAACGAACGAACCGCCTCGAACCGATCCGACCACCGCCACAGCCGCAAGGAGCCCGTCATGAAGAAGAAGATCGTCTTCGGTGCCGCCACCGTCGCCATCGCCGCCGCCGGTACGCTCGGCGCCGTCTCCGCGAACGCCTCCGCCCCGGCCGCCGCGCCCGCCGTCGCCGCCAAGGCCGACGCGTCGAACAAGAACCTCCAGCAGACCACGCACCTGACGATCGAGGCCGCCACCGAGGCCGCGCAGGCCACCCTGGACGCCGCCGAGGACGAGAACCAGCGCGTCACGGTCGCCGTCGTGGACCGCAACGGCAACACCATCGTGACGCTGCGCGGCGACGGCGCCGGCCCGCAGTCGTACGAGTCGGCCGAGCGCAAGGCGTTCACGGCGGTCTCCTGGAACGCCCCGACCTCGGAGCTGGCCAAGCGCCTCGCCCAGGCCCCGAACCTGAAGGACATTCCCGGCACCCTGTTCCTCGGCGGCGGCGTCCCGGTGACCGTCAAGGGCGCGCCGATCGCCGGCATCGGTGTCGCCGGTGCCCCGAGCGGCGACCTCGACGAGAAGTTCGCGCAGGCGGGCGTCGCGGCGCTCTCGAAGTAGCCGCAGGGCCGCGTGAACGCGCCCGCACGAGACCGGTGCCGCCCGTACCCCCGTCGGGCGGCACCGGGCGGTACCCCCGTCGGGGCACCGGAGCCGTATCCCTGTCGGGCGGCACCGGAGCCGTACCCTGCCTAAGATCGACTGGTGGACCTTCGGAGCAGAGCCGGCCTGGCAGGAGCCCTCGCCGCGCTGCTCGTCCTCGGCGGCTGCACCGCAGCCGCGGACGGCGGCGTCGACGTCGGCGGGGTGCGTGGCACGCCCGGTTCGGCCGGGCTGCGCGACCCGTACTTTCCCAAGCTCGGCAACGGCGGATACGACGTCACCCACTACGCGCTCGACCTCCGCTACGAGCCCCGGGACGGACGGCTCGACGCCACGGCCATGATCACGGCCCGCGCCACGCAGGACCTCAGCGCCTTCAACCTCGACCTCGCCGGTCTCTCCGTCACCTCGGCCTCCGTGGACGACGTCCCGGCCGCGGTCAACCGGGCCGGGAACGAGCTGACGCTCCGGCCCCGCGGCGACATCGACAAGGGCGACGTGTTCCGCGCGAAGGTCACGTACGCCGGCGTGCCCCGGACGATCACGGACGCGGACGGCTCGCAGGAGGGGTGGCTGCGGACCGCGGACGGGGCGCTCGCGCTCGGTCAGCCGGCCGGCTCCATGGCCTGGTTCCCCGGCAACCACCACCCCTCCGACAAGGCGACGTACGACATCACACTCACCGTCCCGGCCGGGACGCAGGCGATCTCCAACGGCGTACGGACCTCGGAGCGGACCGCGAACGGCCGGACGACGTCCGTCTGGCGCGTCGCCGAGCCGATGGCCAGCTATCTCGCGACCGTGGGCGTGGGCCGGTACGTGACGAAGGCCTCGGCGACCCCGTCCGGGCTGCCCGTGCTGACGGCCGCGGACCCGACCGTCGCCGCGAAGAGCGCGCCGCTGCTGGCCCGTATCCCCGAGCTCGTCGCCTGGCAGGAGGAGACCTTCGGCCCGTACCCCTTCTCCGCCACGGGCGCGATCGTCGAGCGGACCGGGGACGCGGGCTACGCGCTGGAGACCCAGACCCGCCCGGTATTCCCGCAGAACGCGTTCACACCGGAGATCCTCGCCCACGAGCTGGCGCACCAGTGGTACGGCAACTCGGTCACGCCCGCGACCTGGCAGGACATCTGGCTGAGCGAGGGCTTCGCGGTGTACGCGGAGTGGCTGTACGCGGAGGAGTTCGAGGACACCCCGGCGCAGCGCAGCTTCGAGTCGGCGTTCGCCGTGGACGCCAACTGGGCCTTCCCGCCGGCCGAGCCGCCCGAGGCGGAGAACCTCTTCGACCCGCCCGTGTACCAGCGGGGAGCGATGGTGGTGCACAAGATCCGGCAGGCGGTCGGCGACGAGACCTTCTTCGAGATCCTCGCGGGTTGGCCCGCGACCCACCGTCATGGCACCGCCTCCACCGCCGACTTCACCGCCTATGTGGAGGACGTGGCGGGTGAGGATCTCGATGAGGTGTGGGACGTGTGGTTGTACGGGAAGGGCCGGCCGACCACGCCCTGACGGCGCCCTCGCCCGTTGTTGTCCCTCGCCCGCTGCCGCCCTCGCCCCCTGTGGCCCCTCGTCGGCGCGGCCCCCCTCAGCGCGGCCCTCGTCAGCATTGCCCCTCGTCGGCGCGGCCCCGTCTGGCGCTGCCCCCCGTCGCGCGGCCCCGTCAGCGCGGCCCCCCTCAGCGCGGCCTCTCCTCGGCGTGGCGTCGTCAGTGCGGCCTCGTCAGTGCGGCCTCGCGGTGTTCAGGCGGGCGGCCTGGCGCGTCAGGTAGTCGCGTTCGGCGAGGTCGGGGGCCTTTCGGGCCGCGTCGGCGTACAGTCGCGCCGCCGTCTCCACGTCCCCGTCCCGCTCGTGCAGGTAGGCGGCGACAGCGGCGTGGCGCGGCAGGGAGTCGTCCAGCGCGGCGAGCGCCGCCAGCCCGGCGCGTGGTCCGTCGGCCTCGCCGACCGCCACCGCGCGGTTGAGCCGGACCACCGGACTGTCGGTCAGCCGCGCGAGTTCGTCGTACCACTCGACGATCTGCACCCAGTCCGTCTCCGCGGCAGTCGGCGCGTCCGCATGGAGCGCCGCGATGGCGGCCTGGGCCTGGAACTCGCCGAGCCGGTCGCGGGCGAGGGCGGCCTGGAGGATCCGGACGCCCTCGGCGATCGCCCCGGTGTCCCATCGGCCGCGGTCCTGCTCGGCGAGCGGGACGAGGCTGCCGTCGGGTGAGGTCCGGGAGGCACGCCGGGCGTGGTGGAGGAGCATCAGAGCGAGCAGTCCCGCTACTTCGGGGTGGTCGATCACGGCCGCGAGCTGCCGGGTGAGCCGGATGGCCTCGGCGGCGAGGTCGATGTCTCCCGAGTAGCCCTCGTTGAAGACCAGATAGAGGACGCGCAGCACGGTGGCGACGTCGCCGGGCTGGTCGAATCGCACCCCGGAGACCGTGCGCTTGGCCCGGCTGATCCGTTGCGCCATCGTCGCCTCGGGCACCAGGTAGGCGTGGGCGATCTGGCGGGTGGTCAGCCCGCCGACGGCGCGGAGGGTGAGCGCGACCGCGGACGAGGGCGTCAGCGACGGGTGGGCGCACAGGAAGTAGAGCTGGAGCGTGTCGTCCACCGCGGGCGCCGGGCCGGGCGGCGGTTCCTCGTCGACGCGGTCCTCACGGCGGCGGCGGGCGGCGTCGGCCCGGGTCGCGTCGAGGAACTTGCGCCAGGCCGTCGTGACCAGCCAGCCCTTCGGGTCGCGAATGGTGTCTCCCCTGCTCGAGCGAGGCCGAGAGCTCGGGGAATGGTCGGCCGGCCAGACGCGGACGGCCTCGACCAGGGCGTCCTGCACGGCGTCCTCGGCCGCCGCGAAGTCGGCTCCGCGGCGGACGAGGATGGCGAGGACGCTCGGCGTGAGGCTCCTGAGCTGTGCCTCGTCCATCGGTGAGGTCACTCCGTGATGGTGGGCGGCGCGGCGAGGAACGGGCGCAGCTCCAGCCACTCGTGGATCGGCGTCCCACCGGCCCCGGGCGCGGCCGACAGCTCTCCGGCCAGTTCGACGGCACGGTCGTAGCTGTCGACGTCGATCACCATCCAGCCGGCGATCAGGTCCTTCGTCTCTGCGAAGGGGCCGTCGGTGACCGGCGGGCGCCCCTCACCGTCGTACCGGACCCACGTCCCCTCGGGTGCGAGCGCCTCCTCGCCGACGTACTCGCCGGACTTCTCCAGCCGGTCCGCGAAGTCCCGCATGTACTGCACGTGGGCCGAGATCTCCTCGGGTGTCCACCGGTCCATGGGGACGAAGTCCGCCGGAACCGGGGCGCCGCGGTAGTGCTTGAGCAGCAGGTACTTGGCCATGGTGGTTCTCCTCGGTGCTGATGCGACCCATTGTGGTCGCGTTCACCTCGGGGACGGAGCCGGTTCCGCGTTCTCGACATCGCCGCCGGATTCTTTCGGACCGAATTTCCTGCGCGGGACGACGGGGCGCCGGGCGTGGGCCTCGGCCGGGGGGAGCGGTTCGACGATCACGCGGGCAAGGGGAGAGCCCCGGCGCGGTCGTCGCGCCGGGGCTCTGCCGGTGGTCGGTGACGTCGGATGCGTACGTATCCGAACCCGTCCTACCGCCGTACGTACGTCAGAGGTTGACGCCGAAGTCGCGGGCGATGCCCTCCAGGCCCGAGGCGTAACCCTGACCGACCGCGCGGAACTTCCACTCCTGGCCGTTGCGGTACAGCTCGCCGAAGACCATCGCGGTCTCGACGGCGGCGTCCTCGGAGAGGTCGTAGCGGGCGATCTCGGTGCCGCCGGCCTGGTTGATGATGCGGATGTACGCGTTCCGGACCTGGCCGAAGTTCTGCGAGCGGTTGACCGCGTCGTAGATGGAGACCGGGAAGACGATCTTGTCCACGTTCGGGGGCAGCGCGGCGAGGTTCACGTTGATCTGCTCGTCGTCGCCGCCGCCCTCGCCGGTGCGGTTGTCACCGGTGTGCACGATGGTCTGGTCCGGCGTGGACTTGTTGTTGAAGAAGACGAAGTGCGCGTCGGAGGCGACCTTGCCGACGGCGTCGACGCCGATGGCCGAGGCGTCGAGGTCGAAGTCCGTGCCGGTGGTCGTGCGGACGTCCCAGCCGAGGCCCACGGTGACGGCGGTCAGGCCCGGAGCCTCCTTGGTCAGGGAGACATTGCCGCCCTTGGACAGGCTTACAGCCATGGGATGTGCCTTTCTTCGTGACCTTCGTGATGTCGTCACACGGGATAACGCGGACGGTGCCCCGCCGGTTCCACGGTCCAGGACCGGTGTCGCCGCGGTGCGAAAACAGGATGACGTGCGGGAGCCGGTCCGGGGAACATGGATGACATGTCCGGTCCCTATCTGATCCGCGGCTCCGTCTCGCTGCCCGAGGCCGAGCTCATGTGGCGTTTCTCGCGGTCGTCGGGGCCGGGCGGGCAGCACGTCAACACCAGTGACTCGCAGGTGGAGCTCCGATTCGACCTGGCGTCGACGGAGGCGCTGCCCGAGGTCTGGAAGGCGCGCGCCCTCGAACGGCTGGCCTCGCGGCTGGTCGGCGGGGTGGTGACCGTCCGCGCGTCGGAGCACCGCTCGCAGTGGCGCAACCGCGAGACGGCGGCGGTGCGTCTCGCCGCGCTCCTCGCGGAGGCGACCGCCCCACCGCCGAAGCCGCGCCGGGCGACGAAGATCCCACGGGGGATCAACGAGCGCCGGCTGAGGGTGAAGAAGCAGCGCTCGGAGACGAAGCGGGGCCGCCAGGGACGCGACTGGGCCTGACGACCGGGCCCGCTCAGGCCAGGTGCCGGTACCTGCCCCGGAAGTACGTCAGCGGGGCGTCCTGCGTCGCGCTCGGTACCGACGACGTCAGGACGCGGGCCACCACCAGGGTGTGGTCGCCCGCCACCACGCGGTTCTCCGTGCGGCATTCGAGGGTCGCCAGCGCGCCGGTCACCAGGAGCGCCCGGCTCTCCTCGCCCCGGGTGCACGGGATGTCCGCGAAGAGGAGGCGGTCGCTCACGCGGCCCTTCATCGCGAAGCGGCCCGCGATGTGGCGCTGGTTCTCGGCGAGTACCGAGACCGCCCAGACCGGGACCTCCGCCAGCAGGTCGTCCATGCGGGAGCCGTTGCGCAGGCTCACCATGACCAGCGGCGGGTCCAGGGAGACCGACAGGAACGCGGTCGCGGTCATCCCGACGTCCTCGCCGCGCGGACCGTCGTCCGGGTCGTGGGCCGTCACCAGGACCACGCCCGCCGCGAGGCGGGACATCGCCGCCCGGAACTCGTCGTTGCTCACCCCCTCAGCATGGGGGATCGCCAGATCCGAGGTGGGGGGCGGGGAGAGGTTCGTCGTCAGCACATCCGCACGCTAGCTCCGCCCCGCGGGCCGTGACATCGGGCCCCGGGACCAGACCGGGCACCCCCGCCGGTCCTAGGACTCGTCCCGGAACGGTGACACGTGACGCCCCTGTCGGTCGCACACCGTTCACTTTGCGTTCAGGAAGAAGGGGGGTTGGTTTCCGGCATCCCCGGGCGCACTTCATCGCGGCTTGTGACTTGAGTCACAGAGTGCAGTATTTGTTGACCCTGTGTACCGGGTGCACAGCTCGCTGTGATTCAGTGGCGGAGACAGTGCAGTACGAGAGCCGATCTGAACCCTGGAGTTGCTGTCGAGGTCTCGGGGAGAGCGAGCGATGGAGACCGAGTCGGAGCCGTACGTCCGTCTTGCGACCCTGCGGCAGCTGCATCAGGTCGTGGCCGACCTCAATACAGCCCGCAGTCTGGCGGACACCCTGCAGACCGTCGCCGACGGCATCGTCGCGGGCCTCAACTATGAGCTGGCCTGCGTCAACCTCGTACGCCCCGACGGAGATCTCGTCGTCGCCGCCTTCGCCGGCAGCTCCGCGGCCGAAGCGCTGATCACCGGCCGCGTCGGCTCCCGCGCGTCCTGGGAACGCCGCCTTTCCATGGGTGTCGCCTGGGGTGACCTGCGGTTCATACCGCACACCGAGGGCTGGATCCTCATCGAGGACGACGTCCCCCAGTGGCACACCGAAGGCCCCGCCCCGCGCTTCGAGGACGAGTGGCATCCGCACGACCGCCTCTACGCCCCCATGTACTCCCCCGGCGCACGCTCCGCCCACCCGGGGGGACCCCCGGGCTCCGGACGCGAGCTCCTCGGCGTCATCTCCGTCGACCGGCCCCGCAACGGCAGGCACCCCGGCCCCTGGGGCCAGGAAGCCCTGCAGATGTACGCCTCGCAGTCCGCGATTGCGATCAGCAACGCCCGGCTGCGAGCAAACATGCAGCGCGCCCTCGTCCGTCTGGAGCGTGAGCAGCAGGCACTGCGCGCCAGCGAAGAGTCGTTCCGCCAGGCCTTCGAGTACGCCCCCTCCGGCATGGCCATCGCCGAGATGGGCGGCGACCAGCACGGCCGCCTGCTGCGCACCAACGACGCCCTCTGCCGGCTCCTCGGCCGGCCCGCCTCCGTCATGCGCCGCTACTCCTTCGCCGACCTCGTCCACCCCGAGGACATAGGGACCCTGCTCCGCACCTCCGCCGAGGGCGGCCGCGCCGAGCTGCGGCTCGGCCGCCGCGACGGCACGTTCGTCTGGGTCTCCCTCCGGAACTCGGTCGTCGCCGACACCGCCGACGGACCCCGCTTCCTCCTCACCCACGTCGAGGACATCGAGGAGCGCAAGCGGCACGAGCTGCAGCTCGCCCACCGCGCCTCGCACGACGCGCTCACCGGCCTGCCCAACAGCGCCGAGCTGCGCTCCCGGCTCAGCGCCCGGCTCTGCGAGCGCCCGCACGCCACCCTCGAGACCGACTTCGACGCCCCGTACGGGCACGAGCACGGCTTCGGCTTCGACGCGGGGCCCGGCGTCGGCGGGCCGTACGACCACCACGTCCACTCCGTCGCGCCGACCGGCGGGGAGATCGACGACGGCACGAAGGGGCTCGCGGTGCTCTTCTGCGACCTCGACGGCTTCAAGTCGATCAACGACCGTTTCGGGCACCACACCGGCGACGCGGTCCTCATCGAGGTCGCCCGGCGGCTCACCACCTGCGTACGGGACGGCGACACGGTCGCCCGTCTCGGCGGTGACGAGTTCGTCGTCCTCGCCGACGGCCTCGGCGCCGCCGACGCCGCGGACCTCGCCGTACGGCTCCGTAACGCGATCATTCCGCCGATCCGGGTCGACGGCCGTGCGGTCCGGGTCGGGGCGAGTTTCGGCATCGGCTGGGCCGAGTGCGGCATGACCGTCGAAGAGGTCCTGAACTCCGCCGACCAGCGGATGTACATCGAGAAGCGGTCGCGCGCCAAGGTCCACAGGCGCGCCGGATAGCGCCCCACACCACTCCTCCTTGTCAAGGACCGGATCGCCGGCTTCCCCGTTCGGGGTAGGCTCGGCCGGTCGGCGACGGCTGGCGAGCATGGGATAGGAGTGACCGGATGGCTGCCGGTAACGACGGCGCGAACACGCCCGAGAACGACGATCCGTTCGGCTACCTGTACGCGGACGGCCAGGCGGCGGGCGCCCAGCCCCCGGGTCAGGGCGGTGGCTACGGCTACCCCGGACCGGCCGCGCAGCCGGGTGTCCCGCGAACCTCGTACAACCAGGTCAGAACGGTCGGCGAGCGGCAGTACGGCGGCCAGCAGCAGTACGGCCCGCCGCCCGGCCAGGTCCCGCAGCAGCCGGCGTACGGCCAGCCGCATCCGCAGTACGCGGCCCCCGAGACGTACCCGGGCAACCAGCAGACCCGGCAGTCGCAGATCCCGCACCAGCGCGGCGGTGGCGGCGGCCGAGGCCCCAACACGCGAGGCCTGCTGATCGGCGCGGTCGCGGTCGTCGCGGTCGTCGTGATAGGTATCACGGCCGCCATCATCACCAACAAGGGCGGCGAGGAGACCGACGGCGGTACCGCGGGCGGCAAGCCGACCGGTGGCGCCTCGGAGGTCACCCAGAGCCCGAGCGCCGAGCCCACCCCCGACGACTCCCCGGCGGCGCTGCCGCAGCAGGACGCGGCGACGCTCAAGCTCGGCGGCAGCGCGTCGCTCGCGAAGGACATCAAGGGCGCGGAGGGTGTGGACGGCGCTTATGTGAACTTCAACGGCGTCGGAGGCTCGGCCAGCTGGTCCGTCGACGTACCGGCCGCCGGTGAGTACACCTTGTTCGTCAAGTACAGCGTGCCGGGCCGAGACGCGAAGACTTCGCTGTCGGTCAACACCGAGAGCCCGCGCTCCCTGAACATGTCCAACTTCGCGAAGGCCGCGGACGGCGCCTGGGAGAAGGGTTGGACCTACACCTACGCGTACGTGAACCTTGCCAAGGGTTCGAACACGCTCAAGATTTCGTGCGAGCAAGGAGACGCCTGCGACGCGATCCTTGACCACGTGTCGCTGAAGGCCGGCCACGCCAAGCGCTAGGTGGTCCTGGTACATCACGCCGGCGTGAGGAAGTGGAGGGGTGGGGGGGGGGGGCGGGTGCCCCCCCCCCCCTCTTTTTTCGG
>NZ_JBHUYJ010000003.1:141586-157167 GCF_042668715.1 Streptomyces sp. NPDC057271 | reverse complement strand
TGAACCATGTGTCGCGGAAGGCTGGCCACGAAAGGCGTGGGGGGTTTTGGGTCCCCCATCCGGGTGGGGGGAGGGGGGGGGGGGGGTGGCGCGGCGGTGCCCCACCCACCCCTTCGTTCTCGGGTCAGGACCAGTCGATGCAGCTGTTCCTGAGCTTCCCGTTGGGGTAGAAGCGCGCCACCTCGACTGCGATTTCGAAGAGTCCCCTGTCGTGCGAGGCGGTGGTCTTCCACGTGCTGACGGTGCCGCTCCCATGCGTGCGCCACGGCCAGTAGTGGACCGCCCCCTTGACGTCCCTTGAGACAAGGCGGATCCGGACGCCGTTCTTGTCAGCCAGGGTGTCCTCCAGGCTGAACTTGAGGCCGATCGTGGCGGCCGGGCCGTGGTAGTTCGTGTACGCCATGTCGCCGTACGCGCCGGTTGTGGAGCACCCGACGATGCCGGATGTCGCGTAAGCCGAGCCTGACATCGCTACCGTGAGAGCAGCCGCTGCGGCAATGGTTCCGGCGACGGTCGTGATCTTCCTGCGCATGCAGTTCCCTTGAGATCGATTCGTTGAGCTCCTTGATCTTTGTCAATCTGTTCGAATTTCGGGAGTGGCGAATCGAGCGAAAGGCGGCCGGAACCCGCTGTAAGGCGTTTCGAGGCGAGGGGCTTCCGGCTCAAGCCGCCGCCGACTGCTCCGTGACCGTCACCCGGGGCAGCAGTTCCTCGTACGCGCCCCGGTCGAACTCGCCCGCCACCGGGGACAGCACCGTCGCCGCCGACAGGGCGACCGCCTGGGTCAGGCGGTCCGGCCAGGGGAGCCGGTCGACCAGGCCGGCGAGGAGGCCCGCGACGGCCGAGTCTCCGGCTCCCGTCGGGTTGCCCTTCACCGGGGCCGGCGGGGCCGCGTGCCAGAGGCCGTCGGGGGTCGCGGCCAGCATGCCCTGGGGCCCCAGCGAGGAGACCACCGCGTGCGCGCCGCGGCGGCGGGCGTCGCGGGTGGCGCGGTGCGGCTCGCGGGAGCCGGTGAGCTGGGCCAGCTCGTCGGCGTTCGGCTTGACCAGGTCGGGGCGGGCCGCGATGCCGCGCCGCAGGGGCTCGCCGCTGGTGTCGAGGAGGACGGGGACGCCGGCGGAGCGGGCGAGCCGGATCAGTTCCGCGTACGCGCCGACGTGGATGCCGGGGGGCAGGCTGCCGCACAGGGCCACCGCTGAGGCGTCGGCGAGGAGGTGGGTGTAGCGGGCCGTGAGGGTCGTCCACTCGGCGGGGGTGATGGCCGGGCCCGGCTCGTTCAGCTGGGTGGTGTCGCCGGTCGTGGTGTCGGCGATCGCGACGGTACGGCGGGTGGGTCCCGCGATCGGGACCAGCTCGTCGCGGACGGGGGTCGCCGTCAGGTGCCCGCGGAGGATCTCGCCGGTGGAGCCGCCCGCGAAGCCGGTCACGACCGTCTCGTGGCCGAGGGCCGCGAGGACGCGGGCGACGTTGAGGCCCTTGCCGCCGGGGCGTTCGATCACCTGCGTCACGCGGTGGGAGGCGTGCGGGGTGAGGGCGGGGACGCGGTACGTGAGGTCCAGCGCCGTGTTGAGGGTGACCGTGAGAATCACCTGCCGTACCCCCGTAGCCCGTCGAAAGTTCTTGGAACAGCCGTAGAACGCGTCACGATCATGCCAAACGCAAGGCGGTTGGCCCAGTCCCCGGACCAACCGCCTTGCGCCGTGTGGTGAGATCAGGCCGACTGCGGCTCGACCACCCAGGTGCCCTTGCGCATGACGCCCTTGACGTCGAAGCCGGCGTCGAGGACGACGAGGTCGGCGTCCTTGCCGGGTTCGAGCGAGCCGACCCGGTCGTCGATGCCGAGCACCCGGGCGGGGTTGGCGGAGATGGCCTGGACGACGGATTCGACGGGCAGTCCGTCGACGGTCGCGGCCCGCTTGAACGCGCGGTCCAGGGTGAGGGTCGAGCCGGCGATGGAGCCGCCCTCGACGAGCCGGGCGACGCTGTCCTTCACCTCGACGGCCAGCGAACCGAGCATGTACCGGCCGTCGCCGAAGCCCGCCGCGTCCATGGCGTCCGTGATGAACGCGACCCGCCGCGGCCCCGCGTGATGGAACGCCAGTTCCAGTGCGGCCGGGTGCAGATGGGTGCCGTCGTTGATCAGCTCGACCGTGATCCGCTCGTCCTCCAGGAGCGCGGCGATCGGGCCGGGGGCGCGGTGGCCCAGGGCGGGCATCGCGTTGTAGAGGTGGGTCGCCACGGTGGCGCCCGCGTCGATGGCCTCGACGGTCTGCTCGTACGTCGCGTCGGTGTGGCCGATCGCGGCGACCACGCCGTGTTCGGCGAGCAGGCGTACGGAGTCGATGCCGCCGGGCAGTTCGGTGGCGAGGGTGACCATCCTGGCCTGGCCGCGGGCGGCGTCGATGAGCTTGCGGACGTCGGCCGGGTCGGGGTCGCGCAGCAGCGTCTCGTCGTGCGCGCCCTTGCGGCACGGCGCGATGAACGGGCCCTCGAAGTGGATGCCCGCGATCTCGCCCTGCTCGGCGAGTTCGGAGAGCAATCCGGCGCGGGCGCTCAGGAAGTCCATCTCGCCGGTCACGAAGGAGGCGACGACGGTGGTGGTGCCGTGCAGCCGGTGGGTGTGGACGCCGGTGAGGATCTCGTCCACGGTGCCGGAGGTGAACGAGGCGCCGCCGCCGCCGTGGTTGTGCATGTCGACGAAGCCGGGGACGACCCAGTGGCCGGTGAGGTCGAGCGTCGGCGCGTCGCCGGGCGCGGCGCCCGCGATGCGACCGCCGTCGACGATCACCCGTCCGTTCTCGACGATGCCGGTCGGCAGCACCACACGGGCACCGGCGAGAACTGTGGAAACGGCCATCAGGCGGATACCTCCGAGTCGAGGGAGAGAAGATCCCAGGCGAGGAGGCCCGCGCCCAGGCATCCGGCGGTGTCCCCGAGGGCCGCGGGGACGACGGCGGGCAGCTTCTGGAACGTGACGCGTTCCTCCACGGCGGCCCTCAGTGGTGTGAACAAGGTTTCCCCGGCCTCGGCGAGACCGCCACCGATGATGAGCGTGCGGGGGTCCAGCAGGGTGAGCGCTGTGACCAGGCCGTCGGCGAGCGCGTCGACGGCGTCCTGCCAGACCTGTACGGCCCTGGCGTCGCCGGACTCGACGGCCTTGGCGCAGTCGGCGGCGTCGGCGTCCGGGTCGCCGGAGGCGGCGGCCCAGGCGAGGGAGACGGCGGAGGCGGAGGCGTACCGCTCCAGGCAGCCGCGCTGGCCGCAGCCGCACTCGGTGCCGCCGGGGCGGACGACGATGTGGCCGATCTCGCCGGCGTAGCCGTGGGCGCCCGCCTCGATGACACCGCCGATGCCGATGGCGCCGGCGATCCCGGTGCCGAGTGGCACGAAGAGGAAGCGGTCGGCGCCGTTCCCGGCGCCGATCCGGCCCTCGGCGAGGCCGCCGGTGCGGACGTCGTGGCCGAGCGCGACCGGGATGCCGTCGAGGCGTTCGCTGAGCTGGGCGCGCATCGGGACGTCGCGCCAGCCGAGGTTGGCGGCGTAGACGGCGACGCCGTTCTCGGCGTCGACGATGCCGGGGACGGCGACTCCGGCGGCCGCGGCGGGCTCGCCGTACCGCTCCAGCCCGTAGGCGCGCAGCTCGGCGGCGAAGTCGAGGATCGTCTCGACGACCGCCTCGGGGCCGCGTTCGCGCCCGGTGGCGCGCCGGGCCTCGTGGAGCAGGGTGCCGTCCGCGCCGACGAGGGCGGCCTTCATGCCGGTGCCGCCCACATCGAGGGCGATGACGTGTCTCACGGGAACAGTCTCGCGTGTGCAGGCCCGAAAGGTCTAGTCCACTGGCCGATATTGTTGCGCAGGGATACAAATCCATGGGGCGGCGGCCGACGTGCGGCTCCACCCGGTCTCCAGTCGATCCCGAGAACTTGCCCAAGTGGTGTAGACCTTATGCTTCCTCTTCTGTGAAAATCACAGCTCAACGACGAGCATGAGGGTGGGGCAACGCTGTGCAGCGGCGATTTCTTGGACTGACCGCGACGTTCGCCGCGCTGGGCATGACCGCGGGGCTCTCCGGCTGCGGTCTCACCAGTGGCGACTCCGGCGACGTGACCCTGAAGCTGGTCGCGGCCGACTACGACCTGACCGGTGGCGACACCACCAAGAAGTACTGGGACCAGCTCACCGCCGCCTACGAGGCCAAGCACCCCGGCGTCCAGGTCGAGGTCCAGATCGAGTCCTGGAACGACGTCGACCGCAAGGTCGCCGAGATGGTCAAGGCCGGCCAGGCCCCCGACGTCGCGCAGATCGGCGCCTACGCCGACTACGCGGCGGCCGGCGAGCTCTACTCCGCCGACGAGCTGCTCTCCATCCCCGTCCAGGCCAACTTCCAGGCCCCCCTCGCCTCCGCCGGAGAGCACAAGCGCACCCAGTACGGCCTGCCCTTCGTCGCCTCCACCCGGCTGCTCTTCTACAACGAGGACCTCTTCGAGCAGGCCGGCGTCAGCAAGCCGCCGACCACCTGGGACGAGCTGGCCGCCGCCGCGGAGAAGCTCAGGGCCAAGGACGTCACCTACCCCTTCGCGCTGCCGCTCGGCCCGGAGGAGGCGCAGGCCGAGACGATGATGTGGCTGCTCAGCGGCGGGGACGGCTACACCGACGGCACCGACCGCTACCGGATCGACTCCGAGCAGAACGTCGAGACCTTCGACTGGCTGAAGACGAACCTGGTCCAGAAGAAGCTCACCGGCCCCGTCGCCCCCGGCAAGCTCAACCGCAAGGACGCCTTCGCCGCCTTCTCGCGCGGCGAGGTCGGCATGCTCAACGGCCACCCCTCGCTCATGCAGGAGGCCGAGAAGAAGGGCGTCAAGGTCGGCAAGGTCGCGCTGCCCGGCGCGAACGGGAAGGCCAAGGCGTCCATGGGCGTCGCCGACTGGATCATGGGCTTCAAGCAGAACGGTCACCGCGAGGAGATCGGCGACTTCCTCGACTTCGTCTTCAGCGACGAGAACGTGCTGAAGTTCGCGGGCGACAACGACCTGCTGCCGGTGACTGTCAGCGCGTTCTCCCGGATGGAGAGCGACGAGGAGCACAAGAACCTGCGCGAGTTCCTCACGGAGCTGCCGAACTCGCAGCTGCCGCCGGTCGGCAAGACGTCCTGGGCCCAGGTCAGCGACCACATCAAGCAGAACATCGGCAAGGCCATCACTCCGGGGGCGAAGCCCGCAGACGTGCTGGGGGAGATCGCACGAGCGGCGACGGCGGCCGAGAGCGCGGAGTAATAGGTTGTTCGTATGACCGACACGAGCGACTCCGGGCCCGGCGACGAGGGGTTCGGCGACTCCGGACCCGGGGGCAGCGGGGACGGTGGCCCCGCTGTCGGTGACGCGGGGGCCGGCGACTCCGGGCCCGGCGACGACGGGCTCGGGGAACGGGAGCGGGCCGTGCTCGCCGTCGAGCGCCGCTCCTGGCCCGGCCCCGGCGCCAAGGAGCGGGCCGTCCGCGAGCAGCTCGGCCTCTCCGCGACCCGCTACTACCAGCTCCTCAACGCCCTCATCGACGACCCGCGCGCCCTCAGGCACGACCCGGTGACCGTCAACCGGCTGCGCCGGGTCCGTGCCGCGAAGGAGCAGCGCCGGTGAGCCCGCGTCGGTAGGGTCGTCGTATGGTCAGCAGCCTTCCGCACCCGACCACGTCCGCAGGCCGCGACGGTCTGGCCGCGCTTCTCGCGCGGCCGGAGAAGGCCGTCGTCGCCCTCGACTTCGACGGGACGCTCGCCGAGATCGTCCCCGACCCCGAACAGGCCCGCGCCCACCCCGGCGCCGTCCCCGCGCTCGCCGTCCTCGCCCCGCGGATCGCCTCGGTGGCGGTGGTGACCGGCCGCCCGGCGGGCGTGGCGGTACGGTACGGCGGCTTCGCCGGCGTCCCCGGCCTCGAGCGTCTCGTCGTCCTCGGCCACTACGGCGCGGAGCGCTGGGACGCGGTCACCGGCACCGTCCAGGCCTCCGCCGTCCACCCCGGCGTGGCGTCCGTGCGCGCCGAACTCCCCGGCTTCCTCGACGGCGTGGGTGCCTGGCCGGGCACCTGGATCGAGGAGAAGGGCCGCGCGGTCGCCGTCCACACCCGCCGCTCGACCGACCCCCAGGCGGCCTTCGAGGCTCTCAAGGCCCCGCTCGCCGACCTCGCCACCCGCCACGGCCTGGTCCTCGAACCCGGCCGCATGGTCCTCGAACTGCGCCCTCCCGGCATGGACAAGGGCGTGGCGCTCGCGGAGTACGTACGGGAGGTGGGCGCGGGGTCCGTCCTGTACGCGGGCGACGACCTGGGCGACCTGCCGGCCTTCGCGGCCGTGGAGAAGCTCCGCTCGAACGGCACTCCGGGCCTGCTGGTCTGCAGCGGCTCCACGGAGGTCCAGGAACTCGCGGACCGCGCCGACCTGTCGGTGGCGGGGCCGCAGGGGGTGGTGGATCTCCTTTCGGCCCTGGCGGAGGCGGTTCGCACCTCTGAGGCCTGAGAGGCCGTCAGCGCGGCGGCGCCGGGGGTTCGGTGCCGCCGCGCAGGGCGTCCAGCTGGTCCAGGAACCACCGCTGCGGCGGCAGCGCCGTCGCGGCGGCGGCCAGGCGCTTCGAGCGGTCCGCGCGTTCGGCGGGGGGCATCGTCAGCGCGCGGTGCAGAGCGCGGGCGGTCTCCGAGACGTCGTACGGGTTGACCGTCAGGGCGTCCTCACGCAGCTCCTCGTACGCGCCGGCGCCCGTGGAGAGCACCAGCGCGCACCCCTCCTCCGACACCACCGGGATCTCCTTGGCCACCAGGTTCATCCCGTCGCGGACCGGGTTGATCAGTGCCACGTCCGCCAGTCGGTACGCCGCGAGGGAGCGCGGGAAGTCGTCCTTCACCGACAGCAGCACCGGCTGCCAGTCGTCCGTGCCGAACTCGGTGTTGATCTCCTCCGCGAGCCGGGCGACCGCCGCCGTGTACGCGCGGTAGACCTCCAGGTCCTGGCGGGACGGGTACGCCGAGGCCAGGTGGACGACCCTGCCCCGCCACTCCGGGCGCTCCCGGAGCAGCTCCCGGTACGCCAGCAGGCCGCGGACGATGTTCTTCGACAGCTCCGTGCGGTCCACCCGCACGATCGTCCTCCGGTCGCCGATCTCGGCCCGCAGCGCGGCCAGCCGGCCGTCGACCTCGGGGGTGTGGGCGAGCGAGCGGAGGTCGTCGCCGTCCACGCCCAGCGGGAAGACCTGCACCCTGGTGCGCCGCGGCTCACCGCCCGCCCTGCGGTGCTCCACCCCGCGCCAGGGGTCGTCGTCCCGCCCGACCCCGGCGGCCTCGCCCTGCTCGCCGTCGAGGTGCGCCCCGTCGATGAACGCCCTCGCCCATCCCCAGGTGTGGAAACCGAGTTCGTCCGCGCCGAGCATTCCCCACAGAAGCTCCTCGCGGACCTCCTCCGGCAGCATCCGCATGTACTCCGGCGACGCCCACGGCGTGTGCGTGAAGTGGCCGATCCGCAGGTCCGGCCGCAGCTCGCGGAGCTGCCCGGGGACCAGCGCCAGGTGGTAGTCCTGCACCAGGACCGCCGCGCCCTCGTCGGCCCGGGCCGCAAGCTCCTCGGCGAAGGCCCGGTTGTAGTCGCGGTACGACTCCCAGCGGCGCCGGAACTCCGCGTCGAAGACGGGCTCGTGGGGCACGTCGTACAGATGGTGGTGGAGGAACCACAGCACCGAGTTCGCGATCCCGTTGTACGCGTCGGCGTACACCTCCGGGGCGATGCCCAGCATGCGCACACCGGGCTCGGTGACCCCGCGCCGCACCGCCTCGCGGTCGCCGTCCCCGAGCGCCGCGCACACCCACACGCTGTCCTGGGAGGACACCGCGCTCAGCCCGGAGACGAGACCGCCCCCGCCGCGCCGGGCAGTGAGCGTGCCGTCGGCGGCGAGGGCGTACGAGACCGGACCCCGGTTGGACGCCACGAGCACAGAAGCCATGTGGCGAACCTAGCCCGTCGCGTAAACGCTCAAACGTACGTATACAAGTCTGGCGAATCCACGCCTCATGGCTCGCGGCGCCCACGGAGGGCCGCCTTCGCCACCACACCGGTCGCGGCCAGTGCGAGTGCGAGGCCGCCGAGCAGCCACAGCCGCTCACCGCTCGATCCGGTCTCGGCCATCGCGCCGCCGGGGCCGTGCGGGACGGCCGGGCCCGGCCGGTGGGTGGCGGGGGCGGTGAGCAGCCCGGCCTCGGACTCGCTCGGATACGAATGCGGATACAGGGTCGGGGTCGGGGTCGGAGGCCGGGTCGGTGAGGGGGGTGCGGTGCCACCCGCGTCCTTCGGGTCCTTCGCGGCCTTCGGGTCCGCCGGGTCCGTCCGGGTCGCGGTCGGAGTCGGGGTCGGGGTCGGGGTGGCCGTCGGGTCTGGCGTCGGAAGGGCGATGACCGGGGTCACGGTGCAGGCCGGATCCGCGCTGCCCGGCCCGCAGTTGGAACGGGGCGACGCGGCCTCGATGCCACTCGTCAGCCTGCCGTCACCGCGCACCGGGTCGTCGACCGTCACCGAGTAGGTGATCCGCGCCGTCGCGCCGGCCGGGATGTCCCCCGTGTAGGCGATCGAGCGCCCGTCGTACGTCGCCGTGCCGATCGTGGCCTTCGCGTCGCCGTTGTAGGCGGCGTCGTCCAGGTTCCCCGTCAGGTCGTCGCCGAACCGGGCGTCCGGATGGTCGAGACGGCCGGTGTTCTTCGCCGTGATCGTGTACGTGACGGTGTCGCCCGGCCTCACCTTCCGCGGGTTCGCCGTCTTGGTGATCTCCAGGTCCGGCACCGGTACGGAGAAGGCGAGCGCGGAGGGCACGTACGTGTCGCCCGTCGGGGTGAACGTCAGCTCCGTCGACCGGGCGCCCACCGGAAGAGTGCCCTCCGGGATGTCGAAGGCCGTGACGAGGGAGGTGCCCGTGCCGTCGGGGGAGTGGGCCGCGGTGACCTTCCTGCCGTGCACGAGGAAGGCGTCGCCCGGTGTGGCTTCGCCGCCGTAGGCCGTCACGCTCGCCCGCGCCCGGCCCGCCGTCCGGTGGAACCCGTCGACGGCGATCGTGGTCGCGGGGGAGGTGGACCGCTGGAGGACGTGCCCGCCGTAGACGCGTACGGCACGCCGGTCCGGAGCGAAGGCGGGCTCGGGGCCGGGGAACTCGTGGACCACCGTCAGGGACCAGCCAGACACACAGCCCGTGCCCCGTGCCGTCCAGATACCGCCGACCGTGACCGGCGTGTCGGTGCCGGTCACGCCCGCGAACGCGGCCGTGACGTCCGACTCGCCCGTGTAGTAGTGCGCACCGCCGATGTCGGCCGGGTCGGTCACCATGCTGTCGATCGAGACCGTCGTCTCGGGCCCGGCCCCGACCTTGATGCGCGGCTCGGTCGTGGCGTGGTCGCCCGACGGGGTCGCCGCGTCGCGGCCGGAGCCGGCGCACCGCTTCGACAGGGCCCCGCTGGGCGTCCTGTACGTGCCGTCGTGCCCGCCCCAGAAGAGCCGGGCGTACGCGACCTTGGCGCCGGCCGGGATCACGACGTGGCCGGTCCCGGAGCCGTGGCCGGAGCCGGTCTCGGAGCCGGTCCTGGTCTCGGAGCCGGTCCCGGTCCCGGTCCCGGTCCCGGTCCCGGTCCCGGTCCCGGTCCCGGTCCCGGTCCCGGTCCCGGTCCCGGTCCCGGTCCCGGTCCCGGAGCCGGTCCTGGTCCCGGTCCCGGAGCCGTGGCCGGCTGTCACGGCCGCGATGGCGCCGATGGTCGTGAAGTCGCCGTACAGCGAGGCTTCGTAGCGTTTGCCGAAGGGCTCCACCACGTCAGCCGCGGCCGGTCCGGCCGAGGCGAGGGTGAGCGAGCCGAGCGAACCGAGTGAGCCGACGGCGAGGCCGAGCGCCATCGGCAACGTGGTCATTCGAGAGGTGAACGGCATGGAACGGAAATGTATGCAAAAAGCATCATCATCCGGCGCTACGCCACGCGGCGGTGCGCGTACTCCGAGATGTCGATCATCGGCGGACGCTCCTCGGTGTCCACCGCGTACGTCCGCGGGGTGAAACCGGTGTCGCCCCGCTCGAACTGCGTCAGCCGGGGTCGCACCAGATGCCCCCGGGAGAGCCGGAGCTGCGCCGTCCGGTAGATCGCAGCCGCCATCCTGCCGAGCGCGCGGCCGTCCTGGTGCCGGTGCTTGCGGACCCCGACGTCGACCTGGGCGAGCGCGTCCAGGCCGACTGTGTGGAGCGCGTCCACGAGCAGACCCAGCTCCACTCCGTAACCGACGGGGAACGGCAGCCGTTCGAGCAGCGAGCGGCGCGCCGCGTACTCGCCGCCGAGCGGCTGCACGAAGCCGGCCAGTTGCGGCCAGTGCAGATTGAGCAGCGGCCGTGCCACCAGCTCGGTCACCCGGCCGCCCTGACCTGGGGAGTCGCCCAGCGGACGGTCGTACATCGCCTTCACGAAGTCGACGTCGGGGTCGGTGAGCAGAGGGCCGACGATCCCGGTGACGAAGTCCGCGGAGAAGTCCCGCAGATCCGCGTCGACGAAGCAGACGACGTCCCCGCGCGTCACCATCAGTGACCGCCACAGCACCTCGCCCTTGCCGGGCACGGCCGGAATCCGGGGCAGGATCGCGTCGCGCGCCACGACACGCGCCCCGGCCGCCGCCGCGAACTCCGCCGTACGGTCGGTGGAACCGGAGTCGATCACCACCAGCTCGTCCACGAGCGGGACCGCCTCGGTCATCAGCTCCCGGCGGATCACGGAGACGATGTCGCCGACCGTCGCCTCCTCGTCGAGGGCGGGCAGGACGACACTGACCGTCGTCCCGTGCTTCGCCGCCAGGATGCGGTCGAGCGAACGGTCCGCCACGGACCAGGACCGCCGGCCCAGCCAGCGCTCCACTTCCTCCAGCACGTGATCTCCATCTCGCGGTTCGGACGGCAGGTTCAACCCTCCGGGCCTTCGGTTACAGTCTTGAACAACGCGGATGCCCGATGCATGTCGGGGTCCCACCCGCGTCCCACAACCGCTTCACACAATCGAATACCGCTCATCCAGAGGGGCAGAGGGAAACGGCCCGTTGAAGCCCCGGCAACCCTCCAGTCGGTCTCGTCCGCGACACAACGCGCCAGCGAGGCTCCCGGCTAGGGAAGGTGCCAAATCCGTCTCATGACGACGTTCGTCATGAGAAAGATGAGGAGAAAGGGCCTCGCCTCCATGGCTGTACAGACTGTTTCCACCGAAACCTCCCGGACCGTCGATCTCGGTCCCGCTTCGGGCCTTTCCTGCCGGGAATGCGGTGAAGTCTTCCCGCTCGGCCCGATCTTCGCCTGCGAGCTCTGTTTCGGCCCGCTCGAAGTCGCGTACGACCTTCCCACCGGTGACCCCGAGGCGCTGCGCAAGCGGATCGAGGCCGGCCCCGCCAACATCTGGCGCTACGCCCCGCTGCTGCCCGTCCCGGCCGACGTCGCCGAGAAGCCGAACCTGAACCCCGGCTGGACCAAGCTCGTCCAGGCCGACAACCTCGCCCGCGAACTCGGTGTCGAGCCCGGCAAGCTCTTCGTCAAGGACGACTCCGGCAACCCGACGCACTCCTTCAAGGACCGCGTCGTCGCCCAGGCCCTGGAGGCGGCCCGCGCCTTCGGCTTCACCACCCTGTCCTGCTCCTCCACCGGCAACCTGGCCGGCGCCGTCGGCGCCGCCGCCGCCCGCGCCGGCTTCCGCTCCTGCGTGTTCATCCCGCACGACCTGGAGCAGGGCAAGGTCGTCATGGCCGCCGTCTACGGCGGTGAGCTGGTCGGCATCGAGGGCAACTACGACGACGTCAACCGCTTCTGCTCCGAGCTCATCGGCGACCCGCTGGGCGAGGGCTGGGGCTTCGTCAACGTCAACCTGCGCCCCTACTACGGTGAGGGCTCCAAGACGCTCGCGTACGAGATCTGCGAGCAGCTGGGCTGGGTGATCCCGGACCAGCTCGTGATCCCGATCGCCTCCGGCTCGCAGCTCACCAAGATCGACAAGGGTCTGCAGGAGCTCATCAAGCTGGGCCTGGTCGAGGACAAGCCGTACAAGATCTTCGGCGCCCAGGCCGAGGGCTGCTCGCCGGTGTCGGCCGCCTTCAAGGCGGGCCACGACGTCGTACGCCCCCAGAAGCCGAACACCATCGCCAAGTCGCTGGCCATCGGCAACCCGGCCGACGGCCCGTACGTCCTCGACATCGCCCGCCGCACGGGTGGTGCGGTGGAGGACGTCGACGACGAGCAGGTCGTCGAGGCGATCAAGATCCTCGCCCGTACGGAGGGCATCTTCGCCGAGACGGCGGGCGGCGTGACGGTCGGCGTGACGAAGAAGCTGGTCGAGGCCGGCCTCATCGACCCGGCCCTCACCACGGTCGTGCTCAACACGGGTGACGGCCTCAAGACGCTGGACGCGGTGGCCGATACCTCGCAGGCGACCGCGACGATCCGCCCGAGCCTGGACGCGTTCCGCGAAGCAGGCCTGGCGGGCTGACGCCCGCGACCGCCGAGGTGCGGGAGCGGCCGGGGCACCGGCCGCTCCGGCCACCCCGCCGCCCTGTCCCCGCCCCGTCCCCGCCCGCCCTGTCCGAAGCCACCGAAGGTGAACACCCCATGAGCGTGAAGGTCCGCATCCCCACCATCCTCCGCACCTACACCGGCGGTCGGTCCGAGGTCGCCGCCGAGGGCGCGACCCTGTCCGAGGTCATCGCCGACCTGGAGAAGAACCACGCGGGCATCGCGGCCCGTGTCCTGGACGACCAGGGCAAGCTGCGCCGCTTCGTGAACGTGTACGTCAACGACGACGACGTCCGCTTCGAGCAGGGCCTGGAGACGGCGACGCCGGACGGCGCCGGCGTCTCGATCATCCCGGCCGTCGCCGGAGGCTGACCATCCGGCACGGTGCCGGTGGCTGCTGGGCCGTCTGTGGCTCCCCGCGTTACCCGGCGTAACCGAATTGCCCCTTCCGCGAGAGAAGCGGAGGGGGCAATTCTGCATGGTTGAGCGCGGTAGAGTTGGGGAACTCCCCCCGGCTTTCCCTCGCCGCTCGTGCCAGACGCATATGAGAATGCGCCTGCCCGCGACAAGAAGCAGCCAAAGTGCAGGTGCGTTGTGTACCTTCTGCGCGTTTTGCCGGGCCCGACTTGCCCCGGAATTCAGTGAATTCTCCTCAATTCTCCTTTACGCCATGCCCAGAATTCTCGTCCGATTGACCTGTTGCAGAGGGCAGTTGGGCAGATACATTCAGCCGCGGTCGACGCGTTCCGGCGCAGGGTCTGACCCGGGTCCGCGAAGTGCGGTCCCGCGCAAGGGCCAGTAATAGGGGAGTTAGGCATGGCTCAGGGCACCGTCAAGTGGTTCAACGCGGAGAAGGGCTACGGCTTCATCGCGGTCGACGGTGGTGCGGATGTATTCGTCCACTACAGCGCGATCCAGATGGACGGCTACCGCACCCTTGAAGAGGGTCAGCGGGTCGAGTTCGAGATCTCGCAGGGCCAGAAGGGTCCGCAGGCGGACATGGTCAAGCTCGCCGTCTGAGCACGGCGCGATCGGCCACCACGTACGCACTCACGCGTTCTCACGCCGAGGGGTCCGCATCCTGACCGGGATGCGGACCCCTCGTGCGTGCGGGGGGCGCGGCGCGTGCGGGGGGCGCGCGACAGGGTTCCGATCATCGAGAGGCGCTTGCACTCGCATGGGTCGAGTGCTAATCATTGGCGTTAGCACTCTGAAGGTGAGAGTGCTTACGAGGATCGGGCAGACGAGGTCCGCGGCCAGGTGGGGCAAGGAACCACAGGGCACGCAGGCCGTCCGTCGCGGGCGTCGGCGCGGTCCTGGAGCGTTATCCACCCCATGTCCGGGAGGACCACTTCACATGGCCAAGATCATCGCGTTCGACGAGGAGGCACGGCGCGGTCTCGAGCGCGGGATGAACCAGCTCGCCGACGCCGTCAAGGTCACCCTTGGCCCCAAGGGCCGGAACGTCGTCCTCGAGAAGAAGTGGGGCGCCCCCACGATCACCAACGATGGTGTGTCCATCGCCAAGGAGATCGAGCTCGAGGACCCGTACGAGAAGATCGGCGCCGAGCTGGTCAAGGAAGTCGCCAAGAAGACGGACGACGTCGCCGGTGACGGTACGACCACCGCGACCGTCCTCGCCCAGGCGCTCGTCCGCGAGGGCCTGCGCAACGTGGCGGCCGGCGCCAACCCGATGGCCCTCAAGCGTGGCATCGAGAAGGCCGTCGAGGCCGTCTCCGGCGCCCTGCTCGAGCAGGCGAAGGATGTCGAGACCAAGGAGCAGATCGCTTCCACGGCCTCCATCTCCGCCGCCGACACCCAGATCGGCGAGCTCATCGCCGAGGCGATGGACAAGGTCGGCAAGGAAGGCGTCATCACCGTCGAGGAGTCCCAGACCTTCGGTCTGGAGCTGGAGCTCACCGAGGGTATGCGCTTCGACAAGGGCTACATCTCGGCGTACTTCGCCACCGACATGGAGCGTATGGAGGCGTCCCTGGACGACCCGTACATCCTGATCGTCAACTCCAAGATCTCCTCCGTGAAGGACCTGCTCCCGCTCCTGGAGAAGGTCATGCAGTCGGGCAAGCCCCTGCTGATCATCGCCGAGGACGTCGAGGGCGAGGCCCTGTCGACCCTGGTCGTCAACAAGATCCGCGGCACCTTCAAGTCCGTCGCGGTCAAGGCTCCGGGCTTCGGCGACCGCCGCAAGGCCATGCTGAACGACATCGCCATCCTCACGGGCGGCACGGTCATCTCCGAGGAGGTCGGTCTCAAGCTCGAGAACGCCGGCCTGGACCTGCTGGGCCGCGCCCGCAAGGTCGTCATCACCAAGGACGAGACCACGATCGTCGACGGTGCCGGTGACAGCGAGCAGGTCGCCGGTCGCGTCAACCAGATCCGCGCCGAGATCGAGAACTCGGACAGCGACTACGACCGCGAGAAGCTGCAGGAGCGCCTGGCGAAGCTCGCCGGCGGTGTTGCGGTCATCAAGGCCGGCGCCGCGACCGAGGTCGAGCTCAAGGAGCGCAAGCACCGCATCGAGGACGCCGTTCGCAACGCGAAGGCGGCCGTCGAGGAGGGCATCGTCGCCGGTGGTGGCGTGGCCCTGCTCCAGGCCTCCAACGTCTTCGAGAAGCTCGAGGCCGACCTCTCGGGCGACGAGGCCACGGGTGCCGCGATCGTGAAGCTGGCCCTGGAGGCCCCGCTGAAGCAGATCGCCGTCAACGCCGGCCTCGAGGGCGGCGTCGTGGCGGAGAAGGTCCGCAACCTGCCCGTCGGCCACGGCCTGAACGCCGCGACCAACGAGTACGTGGACCTCATCGCCGAGGGCATCATCGACCCGGCGAAGGTGACGCGTTCCGCCCTGCAGAACGCGGCCTCCATCGCCGCGCTGTTCCTGACCACCGAGGCCGTCATCGCCGACAAGCCGGAGAAGGCCTCCGCGGCCGCTCCGGGCGGCATGCCGGGCGGTGACATGGACTTCTGAGCCTCGGCTCGGTAGTTCCTCGCTGTACGCGACCGAGGGCGGCACCCCCTGCTGGGGGT
>NZ_JBHUYJ010000003.1:0-141576 GCF_042668715.1 Streptomyces sp. NPDC057271 | reverse complement strand
GGAGGCTCTCCGGGGCCTGGGGGGGGGAAGGTGGGGGGGGGGGGGGGGGTTTGGGGTCCTTGTTTGGGGGTTCCTCCTCTGGCCCCGACGGGGGGCGCCCCCCCTTGTGGGGTTCCCCCCCCTCGGGCGTTCGGGGTGATGCTGGTGAGGTGGGGGCGGTCAGCCCCTCCCGGAAGGGGAGCCTCTCGGAAGGGGAGTCTCTCGGAAGGCGGGAGCGATCCATGATCACGCTGCTGACGACACCGGCCGACCGCGAGCTGGTCATCACCCGGACCTTCGACGCTCCGCCCGCCCGCGTCTGGGAGGCGTGGACGAAACCCGAGCACGTACGCCAGTGGTACGGCGTGGCCGCCCTGCCCACGGTGATCTCCGACGTCGACCTCACGGTCGGCGGCGCGTGGCGCTGGGGCCAGAAGGCCCCCGACGGCCGGGAGATCGTCTTCTCCGGCACGTACGAGGAGATCGTCCCGAACGAGCGCCTCGTCTACACCGAGGTCTTCGAGCTCATGCCCGGCCCCCCGGTCCACGTCACCCTCACCTTCGACGACACCCCGGACGGCGGCACGGCGCTCACCAGCACATCGCTCTGGCCGTCGTCGGAGATCCGCGACCAGGCGCTGGCGACGGGGATGGAGGCGGGGGTCAAGGAGGAGTACGACCGCCTCGCGGCCTATCTGGAGACGATGTGAGCCTCGACGTTCCGCGGCTGCCGGCCGGGGCGTACGACCTGCGCCCGTGGGAACGCGCGGACCTCCCGCTCGTGGAGGAGGCGTCGACGGACCCGTACATCCCGCTGACCACCACGGTCCCGCCGGTGTACTCGGAGGCGGAGGGAGAGGGGTTCGTACGCCGTCAGTGGCATCGCTCGGAGTCGGGCGCCGGCTACTCCTTCGTCATCGTCCGCCGTCGCGACGACCGCCCGGCGGGCATGATCGGCCTCTGGCTCCGCGACCTTCCCGAGGGCCGCGCGACCATCGGCTACTGGGTCGCCCCCTCCTGCCGGGGCGAGGGCGCGGCCGGGGCGGCGCTGACGGCGGTGAGCGCGTGGGCCATGAGTGAACTGGGTATCCCTCGCCTCCAGTTGCTCGTCGAACCCTGGAACGAGGCCTCGGCGAGAACGGCGGAACGGGCCGGGTTCGTCCGGGAGGGCCTGCTGCGGTCCTGGCAGGAAGTGGGCGGGGAACGGCGGGACATGGTGATGTACGCGCTGGTGCGCCTGCCGTGAGCGGTTCGCGGCGCCGGCCCTGCCGCCTGGGGTGACGTGCCCGCCCTCGGGTCTGGTGGTGGTGCGGAGGGGTGTCCTCGGGTCTGGTGGTGGTGCGGAGGGGTGTCCTCGGGTCTGGTGGTGGTGCGGAGGGGTGTCCTCGGGTCTGGTGGTGGTGTCCTCGGGTCCGGCGGCGCGCGGGGTCGCCGTCCGGGGCGGCCCGGCAGTTCCGGGCCGGGCAAGGTTGCCTGCCCCGGCCCCTGATCCCCGCCTCGGGCAGGGGCACAATGCGAGCACGTCCTTCGAAGAGAGAGCCGAGCCTCGCATGTCCGTGCCACCTGCTCCACCTTCTCCGCCCGCTCCCCCGTACGGCGCCCACGGCGGGGGACCCTGGCCACCTCAGCAGCCCAGGGCCGACCTCAACGGACTCGCGGTGGCCGCTCTCGTACTCGCCCTGACCATATGTCTCGCGCCGCTCGGCCTGATTCTCGGGATCGTCGCGCTGGTCCAGATGTCCGGCAGGGCCCGGAAGGGCGCGGCGCAGCGAGGCAAGGGCCTTGCCATCGCCGGTGTCACCGTGTCCGCGTCGGTGATCGTGCTCAGCGTGCTGCTGACGCTCTTCGCCGACTTCCGGGTGTGGAGCATCTCCTCCCCCGACCGCGGTACGGACGGCAAGGTCGAGAAGGCCGGCACGGCCACCGTGTTCGACCTGCGGAAGGGCGACTGCTTCACGCCGGGGAGTGGACTCCCCACGGCCGAGGGGGGCAACATCTCCAGCCTCGCGGTGGAGCTGATCCCGTGCGACCGGCCACACCGTGGCGAGGTCTACGGCACCGCCCGGCTCGACGGCCCGGCCGCCTTCCCCGGCACCGAAGCGGTCTCCGCGCAGGCGCGTGCCCGCTGCGGTGGGCTGATCGTCGACTACATAGCCGATCCCGACGGCGGGCACCGGATGGGGACGTTCTTCTACCATCCGGACGAGGCGGGCTGGCGGGCCGGCAACCGGGCTGTGCTGTGCTGGGTGGCGGGCCAGGACGGCCCGATGAGCGCCTCCGTGCGCCAGGACCCGGGGACGCTGGAGCCGGAGCAGCGCGCCTATCTGACGGCGGTCCGCCCGCTCACCACCGTTCTCCTGAGCCGCCCCGGGAAGAGTCCCGCCGAGGACCTGGCCGGTGCCCGCGCGTGGTCCCGTGAGATGCCCGGCGCGATCGACGAGACCACCCGGCTTCTCGAAGCGGCCCAACTCCCCACCGCTGCCCGCGGTCCCGCCGACGAGCTGGTGGAGAAGCTCCGCGCGTCCCGGTCCGGCTGGGTGGAGGCGGGTGCGGCACGGAACGTGGACGGCTTCCAGACGGCCCTGGCGAAGGTGGACGCGCACCCGACCCACGAGGAGGTGACGCGACTGCGCGCGGCCCTGGGGCTGCCGGTCGCGGGGTCGGACGGGGGCGCGTAGGTTCTTCGCCGGCACCTCGACGACCATGAGGACTCCGGCGGGATCGGCCCACTCGCCGTGGCCGGCGAAGTACCCGATCAGGGCGAGGGAGCCGTAGCCCCTTCGCGGGCGCGGATGGCCGCCGCGTGGGCGTGGACGCGTGCGGCGGGGAGGGGGGTGCGGCTGCGTGGGATGGGGGCTTCGCCGCGGCAGGGACCGCATTCGCCCCCGTGCAGGGTGTCGGAGTAGCCGGGGGCGCCGCACTTGGCGCACTCCAGGAGGCGGATGGGTGGGGGTTCCCGGCGGACGGGGAGGGGCGGGACCTTGTCGGTCAGGCGGCGTCGGACGAGGCCGGCCGGATGGTGGACGCGGGCCGGGAGGCCGGTGGTGAGGGCGCGTAGGACGTCCTCCTCTTCGGCGTCCCGCGCGAACCACTCGTCGACGAGCGGGGCGAGGGCGCGGCACTCGGCGTGGGAGAGCGACACCGCGGAGTCCGTACGACCGAGGGCGGCGAGGAGGATGTACGCGCGGGAGCGGGTCGGCCTCTGCTTCGGTACGTCGCCGCGCTGGAACGCGGACCACCACGCGTCGTCACGGGCCGTTCGGGACCACCACGTTCGGGTGATCCACAGCCCGTCGAGGCACTCGCGGCCCCGGCGCAGGTGCCCCGTGCGGGTGATGCGCGTGAGGGAGGTGCGGACCGCGCACTGACCGTACGGCAGGTGCTTGGCCAGCGTCTTCACCGAGATGTCGCTGCCGTCGGGCAGCCGCTCGATGTAGGCGGCGATGGCGGCTTCGCGGGGCCGGAGGTGTGCGAAGTCGGCTGTTGAGGAAGGGAGTTGGTACGGAGTGGAGCGCTTGCCGTAGCCGGGGTTGGCCAGCGGGTGGGGCTCGGCACTAAAATCGGCGTCAGCCATGGATCGAACCTCTTCAAGTTCTTCGATCGGACGGTCAGACCCCCGCAGGTGTTGGCGCACCTGGTGGGGGTCGTTCGTTTTCCGGACACGCTAGAGGCATATGACGCTCCGTGGCAAGTTCGTCGCTCCGCGTCAACTCGCCGGGTGGGCGGGCGGGTTGATTCCAGGCCCGTACCCCTTCCGAAGAAACAGCGCTCGAAACTCGGGACTTGAGCCTCGGATCGCGACCAGGTGCTCAAGGGCGCGCGCGGACGCACCTCCTGGGGCGGGCCGTACGGAAGCGCACGGCGGCACTCCGTAGGGGGAGGGGGAGCCGGGGTGAGGGGGGCGGAGCCGGGCCGGGTCGGGGTCGGACCGACCCCGCTGCGGCACCGGGCATCCGAATGCGACACCGCCCCCGCTGCGGCACCGGGCATCCGCATGCGACACCGCCCCCGCTGCGGCATCGGCACCCGAATGCGACACCGCCCCGCTGTGCCGCCGCACCCGAATGCGGCCACCGGTCGCCGCGCCGGAGGTGGGCACGTAGCGTCCGGATCGGTGACCGAACGTCCATAGAGGTGACGTTCCGTGACGATTCCGGGCTTCTGGAGGTCCGCATGATGTCCTACCGCGTTTCCGGCCCGGCGGCCGCAGTCGCGCTGTTCGCTCTCGGCCTGCCGGCCGGGACCGCCGTCGCGGCACAGCCCACGTGCTTCGGCGTACCCGCGACCGTCACGGGGGCGGGGACGATCCAGGGGACCTCCGGCGACGACGTGATCGTCGGGTCGCAGGGTGCCGATGTGATCGACGGTGGGGGCGGCGACGACCTGATCTGCGCCCTGGGCGGGGACGACACCGTCGCGGGCGGCCTGGGCGACGACCACATCGACGCCGGGGCGGGCGACGACCACGCCCGGGGCGACGTCCTCGCCCTCACGGGCGACGCGTTGGGCGGCGGCGACGACCGCGTCTTCGGCGGCGAGGGCGACGACCGGCTCGGCGGCGACAGCTTCGCGCTCGCCGGGGCGGCCACCGGCGGCGGCGACGACCAGGTCTTCGGTGGGGCGGGTGACGACGTCATCGCCGGTGACAGCCGGGGCGCGAGCGCCTCCGGCGGCGGGGACGACCTCCTCGACGGCGGTCCTGGCGTCGACGACATGGCCGGGGACTCCGTCGCGACCCTCACCGACGCCTCCGGAGCCGGTGACGACGTGCTGCGCGGCGGCACGGGCGCCGACATCCTCATCGGCGACAGCAACGCGCAGCGGAACGCCTCGGGCGATGGCGGGAACGACCATGTGGACCTGGGCGTGGACGGCGGGTTCTTCGCCATCGGCGACCACAACGCGGTGGAGGGGACGGCCTTTGGAGCCGGTGACGACCGGGTCGTCGGCGGCAGCGCCGGCGAAGTCCTCCTCGGCGACAGCTCCGTGAGCACCACGGCGCCCACCAGCGCGGGCGACGACCTCATCGAAGGGCGGGGCGGCGACGACCGGCTCCTCGGCGACAACGCCGACTTCTTCATCGAGAACACCGTCGGTACGGCGGGCGGTGAGGACCAGCTTCTCGGTGGTGCGGGAGCCGACCGGCTGCAGGCCGGTCCGAGCGCCGACGTCGTCGTCGGAGGCGCGGGATCCCCCGACGTCTGCGACGGAGAGACCGGAACGGACGTGGCGGGGGGCGGCTGCGAGTCCTCCCCGAACGTCCCCTGACGGGTGCTCGCGGGAGACGGTGGCCGGATCGTCCTCCAGACGGCCCGTGCCCAGGCCTTGGAGGTACGCCAGGGGCGGTGCCTCTTCGAAGGACATCAACTTGATCGGCCCCTCCAAGGCGCCATGCGCTCCCGCTCCGAACGGCAGTACCTGGACGATCGCCCTGCGGCGCCGCGCCAGTGCCGCCACATGGCCCAGTGCCGCCGGCTCGTCGCCGTACTCGCGGAGGCGCGGCGGTGAACCCTGGAACGTACGTCATCGACTTCCGCGACGGCACCGTCGGGCAGGTCATAGGGCGGGAAGGGCCCTACGTGCAGCTGCGGCCCCTGGGAGACGGGCGGGAGTGGGACTGTCCGCCCGAGCTGCTCTGGCCGTCAGATCGGGATCGCCGCGTCCCGGATCCGCATCGCGGAGAACGTCGCCCGGTCCCGTCGTACCGCCGAGGCGTGCGCGCAACGGGGGCGAGGAGCAGGCGAGCATGACGACGGTGAACCAGGCGCGGGACCTGGACCGGTTCCGGCGGCGCTGGGCGAGGAGAGGCTGTCGGCCCGGGGTGTCTCGTACGGTGACCGGGCTCCGTACCCGTCCTTCGTGAGCGGTCTCCGTCGCGCGGGCCCGCCACCCGCTGACGGCAGGGTTCCCGGCGAACGAACTGAGCCCTGTCCCGACCGCCCGGGGCCGGTCCGCTGTCCCTAGGATCCGGTGTATGAGCGAGGGCGGGGAGCAGCTGTACGAGGCGCGGAACGGACAGCGGTACGAAGACCGGGTCTGGACCTGGGAACGGCCGCATCCCCTGCGGTTCCTGCTGGTCAGCGAGGAGTGGGACGGCGAGCAGACGGTGTGGGCGCGGTGCGCAGGCTTCCAGGGCCTGTTCGCGGAGGAGGAGCCGCCCCGTGAGCGCCTGACGCTGAGCGGGTGCCTGCCCGAGGGCAGGCTGCGCAAGGCCGTCGACGGGGCGGCGCGGGAACGCGACCGGTTGGGCGACCTGTCCCTGCACGTCGACGACGAGGAGGCCGAGACGTCGGCCCCGCACGACTGGGAGCTGGCCGACGTCGTGGTGCTCGGCAGCCGTCCGAACGAGGACGACGCCTCTCGCGTGGACGTGGTGATCGAGGCGGAGGTCACCGGCCGGCCGGGCGGGAGCACCGGGCCTCGGGCGGCCCGGGTCAGGATCTACAACGGGTGCGGCGGCGGATGGCTCGGCGAGTGCCGACGGGTGGAGGGCCTCTACGGGCCGGTGCGCCCGGCCGTGAGGCCGGAGGCCACCCTCGTGGGCTGCGAACCCGAGGAGCTGCTGCTGCGGCGCCTGACCACCCGGCGGGAGGCCGGGGACCCCGTGGACCTGTTCGTGCTCGACCGCACGGGCCGGGTGATCGGCGTGCGGGAGCACCTGCTCCTGCACGTCGGTGAGGCGCGTCCGTCCGTACTCGGGGGCGCGTTCCTCGACGTACGTCTGGAGGGCGGGTTCGTCCCTCAGCAGCCGTACGGCTCCCGCCCGGCCTGGGACGTGTGGCACGAGGGCGCCCCGAGCGCTCCGAACGCGTGGGCCGGGCTGGACACGAAGGGCAGGGCGGAGTGGCTGCGGTTCGCCAGGCCGGTCGGCGTCGAGGAGCGCGTGGGCGACATCTGCCACCTGGACGGCCGGTTCGCCACGGACGTCCCGGGTGTCCAGTGCGCGGTCGGCGAGGCCATCGGTGGGCCCGGTGCCCGGTTCGCCGGGTGCTGGGGCGTGCTGCGCGGCTGCCCCTGCGGCGGCGACCGGCTGCCGGGCCCGGTCACTCTGGTGTGGCACGACGCGCACGTCGCCCGGGAGGCGCTGGCGTCGGTGAGCGCCGACACGGAGGGCGAGCTCACGTACTTCGAGAGCGTGGTGCGGCTGCTGGAACAGTCGGGGATCGTGGTCGAGCAGGCGTAGGGCCGGAGAACGCCGAGGGCGGGTAAGGGGGGAAGAGCGCCCAGCCAGAGGGGCCGATGGCCGCGGAGCCGACCTTGTCGCCCAACATGCTGAAGAGGCCGACGAAGGCGCCGCCGAACGCGCCGCCGACGCAGGCGGTGATGAACGGGCGGCCCAGCGGGAGCGAGACGACCAGGACCGTGAGGGTCGGGGTGACGAGTACGTCGAGGGCCGCCGGCACCCAGCGGCGGCACCACTTCTCGACGTACATCGCGATCAGGGGGTGCCGTCGGCGTGCAGGGCGGCCCGCAGGTGGCCGGCCGAGTCGGTGAGGCGCTGGTCGGCGGTCTTGGCGTCGATGTCGGCCAGGATCATCAGGATCGCGGTCTTCACCTCGCCGTCGGCCTCGGCGAGCGCCGTCTCGATCCGCTCGTCCGGCGCGCCGGTGGCCAGGGCGACGATCCGCCGCGAGCGGGCCTGGAGCTTGTCGTTGGAGGCGCGGACGTCGACCATCAGGTTTCCGTACGTCTTGCCGAGCCGGATCATCGTGATCGTCGAGATCATGTTGAGGACCAGCTTCTGCGCCGTGCCCGCCTTCAACCGCGTGGAGCCGGTGAGGAGTTCGGGCCCGGTGACGACCTCGATGCCGTGTTCGGCGGCGGCCGCGAGCGCGCTGTCCGCGTTGCAGGAGAGGCCGATCGTCAACGCGCCCCGGGTGCGGGCGTGGGCGACGGCGCCGATGGCGTACGGAGTACGGCCCGAGGCGGAGACGCCGACGACCGTGTCGTTCGGGGTGAGGTGCAGCGCGTCGAGGTCGGCCGCGGCGAGCTCAGCCGAGTCCTCCGCGCCCTCGACCGCCTTCACCATCGCCGACGGGCCGCCCGCGATCAGGCCGAGCACCTCCGAGGGGTCGGTGTTGAAGGTGGGCGGGCACTCGCTGGCGTCGAGGACGCCCAGCCGGCCGGCCGTGCCCGCGCCCGCGTAGATCAGCCGGCCGCCGCGCGCCATGCGGGCGGCGGTGGCGTCGATCGCGGCCGCGATCAGCGGCAGCCGCGCGGCGACGGCGGCCGGGACGGTCTGGTCCTCGGCGTTCATCGTGCGGGCGATCTCGAGCGTCGGGAGCTGGTCGATCTCCGCGAGCTCGGGACGGAACGCCTCGGTGGTGAGGGCGGCCAGCTGGGCACGCAGTTCGGAGTACGTAGCTGAGGAAGCAGAAGACACGTGCGGGCTCTTTCGAGGGTTTCCCGGGGTTACCGGGTGCGGGGCGAGTGGCGGTGGGCCAGGGCTTCGTACGAGGCCGCGAGGGCAGGGGCCGCCGTCTCGTACGTACGTTGGGTGACGCAGGTGAACAGGCAGTCCACGACCAGGAGCTGGCTGGTACGGGACGACATGGCCGCCGGGCGCAGCTCGCTCTCGCGGGCCGTGGAGGTGGTGAGGATGTGGTCGGCGTACTGCGAGACGGGCCCGTCGGGGCGGCCGGTGATCGCGACGGTGGTGGCGCCGTGGTCGAAGGCGACGCGGAGCGGTTCTATGACGTCGCCGGTCGAGCCGGAGTGGGTGATGGCGATGGCGACATCGCCGGAGCGGAGCTGTACGGCGTTGGTGACGGCGAGGTGCGGGTCGCTGTGCGCGTGCGCGATCAGGCCGATGCGGAGGAGCTTCTGGCCGAGGTCCTGGGCGACGAGCCCGGACGCGCCGATGCCGTAGATGTCGATGCGGCGGGCGGCGGCGAGTGCGGCGACGGCGGCGCCGAGCTGGACGGTGTCCAGGCCGGCGGCGGTGTCGGCGAGCGTCTGCTGCTCGTCGTAGGCGAGCTTGGCGACGACGTCGGCCACCGGGTCGTCGACGGCGATGTCGGCGGTGACGGCGGGCGCGCGGCCGGACTGCTGCTGGGCGGCGAGTCCGGCGAGGGCGAGGCGGAGGTCCCGGTAGCCGGGGTAGCCGAGGAGGCGGGCGGTGCGGACGACCGTCGCCTCGCTGGTGCCGGTGAGCTCGGCGAGGCCGGTGACGGTGAGGGCGGCGCAGCCGGCCGGGTCGCCGGCGACGGCTTCGGCGACCCGCTGCATGGAGCGGGTCATGGAGGGCGCGAGGGTACGCACCTTGGCCGCGAGGGCGGCGGGTGCGGGCACCTCCCGCGCGGTGGAGGCTCCGGGGGAGGGCGGCGCCTCACGGCCGGACCCGGCACCGGACGCGGCGCCCGACCCGGCGCCGGACGCGGCGGAGGGAGGCGTCCCGGGCGGGGGCACCTGGCCGCTGAAACTTTCCTTCACGTCACTGGTCACACCTGAAAGATATTTTCGGGCACAGGGGGCGTCAAGACCCCGTCGGCCCTGGACGGACCCGGAAGGCGCCCCCGGGGCGGACCTCCCGGAAAGAGACCCCGGGAGGGCCCCCGGGGGCGGGCCCCGGACGGATCCCCGGACGGATCCCGGACGGCGCCTGGGGCGGACCCCGGACGGATCCCGGACGGCGCCTGGGGCGGACCCCGGACGGATCCCGGACGGCCCCCGGATGCGGGCAGGGCCTTCGTCCCTGAGGCCGGGCGGGTGACAATGTGTTCATGGATGACATCGACCCGCTGGAGCAGGCACTGCACGCCGCCCGCGCCCTGGTCCTCGCCGATCTGGCGGCACGCGACGTGGCCGCGGCCGAGGTCGTGTCGATGGTGGAGGACGCCGTCACCCACCGGCGCTGGTGGGTCGAGCAGTGGCCCGAGGGCATGACCTACGTCGCCGGGCTCATCGCCCAGGACGTCCAGGACTCCCTCCTGGACAAGTACGGCCGCTGGCCGCTGTGCCCGGTCTGCTCCTCGGGCGACCCGCACGCCCTGGACGTCGAACCCGAGCTAGGCCCGGACCCGCACTGGGTCTGCGGCAAGGCGGGGGTCGTGGTCGCCCCGGTGGGCGGCCTGAGGTGACCCTCTACATCGACCCGCCGACCTGGCCGGGCCACGGCCGCATGTGGTCGCACCTGGTGAGCGACGTCTCGCACGAGGAACTCCACGCCTTCGCCGCCGAGATCGGCGCCCCGCCCCGCGCCTTCGAGCGCGACCACTACGACATCCCCTCGGAGCGCTACGCGTCCGCGGTGGCGGCGGGCGCGGTCGAGGTCGGCTCGAAGGAACTCGTACGCCTGATCACGGAGGCGGGGCTGCGCCGGCCGAAGTTCCCGAGGCGTACGCCGGACGCGACCGAACTGCCGCGCCACGACGTGGAGTAGGACGCTCCGGCCCGCCCGCGCTGCGTCGAATGTGCGGCTTTCCCTGACTCATCCGGTACACCGTGGCTACGCTCTGCCCATGAATGAGGCCTGGGTTGACCTCTCCGACGCCATTACGGCGGTGCGTGAGGAGATTCGCACGGCGATGTCCGCGGGACAGGACTCACCGGTGCGGTTCGGTGGTGGCAAGGTCGAGTTGGAGTTCTCTCTCGCCGTCCGGCGCGAGGGCCAGGGGAAGGTACGGGTCAACGTGCTCTCCGCCGGCGTGGAGGCCGGCGGCGGTGTCAGCAGCGAGCGGCTGAACCGCGTCCAGGTCACGTTCGACCTCGTGGGCCGTGACGGCAAGCCGGTGGACGTGTCCGACCCCGTCATCGATCGGCCACGGTGACCTCTGCACCGCCTGAACCGGCCCGGCTCGCCGAAGTGTGGTGGCCGTCCGCGGGCGAGTTCTGCAGCGGGTACCGCATCTCGGACCGGCTGGTCCTCACCGTCGACCACCAGGGCGCCGCGGCTGCGGAGCGCCCGGACGAGGTACAGGTCCGGTTCCTCGGCAGCCGCGAAGAGTGGCTGACCGGTCATGCGCTCTGGCGTGGCGCGTTCCGGACCGGACCCGACAACGCGACCGACATCGTTCTGGCCGAGGTGACGGGCGCGGCACCCGCTGCCGGGGCGCCGGTCCGGTGGGGGCAGCCGCGAACCGGCCACCGGTTCGGCTTCCTCGGCGCCGGGTTCGCCGCCGCGGAGGCATCCGGGAACGGCCGGCGGGACACCAAGGAGATCCGCGGACAGATCGAGACGCTGACCGGTATCAAAGGGGGTGCGTACGCGCTCCACGTCAGAGGCAGCGCCGTGCCCCGGATCGCCGTCCCCGGCAGCTCGCTGTGGGCCGGAAGCTCCGGGTCCGCCATCTTCAGTGGCGACTGGCTGGTCGCGGTGCTGCTCCTGGACCGGCAGGACTCCTACGACTCCGATCTGCTGCTCGGATGTCCGGTCGGGCTTCTCCTGGCGCACCCCGACGCCAGGTCGGTCCTGCGGGAAGCCGGTGTCGACCACGACCTGACCGAGCTGGCATCAGGCTCGGACGGGGTCACCAGGTCCGCCGGCTCCCTTCACGAGTGGTGGTTCGAGGTGCAGCACGAGGACGACCTCACACCGCTGACCGCCTCCTCGTCGGAGGGGCAGGCGAGTCTCCGCAGCGGCTTCCTGCACCTGAAGTCGGTGCTGATCCGCAACTACACCCGTAACGCGGACAAGGCGGCCCAGGCCTGGGCCCGCTCGGTCCGGTTCCAACCCGCTCAGGTCGTCGGTCAGATGCTGACCGGCCACCCCGCCTCGGAACGGCACGCCGTCGTGTCCTTCCTCCGCGCGCTCGCGGCCCACGAGCCGGTGGTCTGCCGACTGGAACTGCGCGCCGCCTTCCGGAAGCAGCCGCGGGACGTGGTCTCGCTCTGCGCGAGCGCCGACATCCCGTTCCCGCCCGCCCCCGTCCTCGCGCACCTGCTTGCCACGCTGGGCGAGCAACGCTGATCGTCCTGGCGGGGTGCGCAGCCCGCGCCGGCAGCGCCCCAGGCGCCCGTGGGGCGGGGCGGGGAGGTCAGTCGGACGTGCGGCAGGCGACGAGGTCGTCCTGGCGGGCGGGGGACGAGGCGACGACACGGCTGGGCGTCGTACGGCGGCTCAGGCGGAGGGAGACCGTGACCGCGCCCAGGGCCACCACCGTCATCGCCGCGCCCGCCCAGGCCGTCGAGGCGAAGCCGAGGCCGGCGTCGATCGTGGTGCCGCCCAGCCAGGGGCCGGCCGTGTTGCCGAGGTTGAAGGCCGCCGTCGTCGTGGCGCCGGCCAGGGTCGGGGCTGCGCCGGCGACGTTGAACATGCGGGCGTTGAGGGCGGGCGCGGTGTAGAAGGCCGAGACGCCCAGGAGGAAGGAGAGGGCGATCACGGCGACCGGGCTGGAGGCGAAGAGGGCCAGGGCGACCAGGAAGACGGAGGAGGCCGTGATGCCGCTGAGCAGGACCCCGAAGAGGTGCGCGTCGGCGACCCGGCCGCCGATCGTCGTACCGATCAGCGCGCCGATGCCGAAGAGGCCCAGGATCGCGGAGACCCAGCGGGTGTCGATCCCGGCGACGTCCGTGATGACCGGGGCGAGGTACGAGAAGGCGCAGAAGACGCCGCCCGCGGCGAGCGCGGTGATCACGATCGCGAGCAGGACCTGCCGGTCGCGGTAGATCGCCAGCTCTCCCTTGAGGCGGGGCCTGGTCTCCGGGAGCGGGATGTGCGGGATGAGGGTCACCACGCCGACGAGCGCGACGGCCGAGGCCACACCGACCGCCCAGAACGCGGCGCGCCAGCCGAGGTGCTCGCCGAGGAAGGCGCCCGCGGGGACGCCGAGGACGTTGGCGATCGAGAGGCCGCCGATCATGACCGCCATGGCGCGGGCGCGGGAGCCGACGGGGACCATCGCGATGGCGACGGCCGCGCCGACGGCCCAGAAGCCCGCGCAGGCGAGCGCGCTCACGACGCGCGAGGCGAAGAGCACCGCGTAGTTCGGGGCCAGCGCACCGGCGACCTGGCCGAGGCCGAAGACGGTGATCAGGGCGATCAGGGTCGTCTTGCGGGGGAGCCGGAGGGTCGCGACGGCGAGCAGCGGGGCGCCGACCACCATGCCGATCGCGAAGGCCGAGATCAGCAGGCCGGCGCGGGGTATGGAGACGTTCATGTCGTCGGCGATGGGTGGGAGGAGGCCGGAGAGCATGAACTCGCTCGTGCCGAGCGCGAAGACGGAGAGGCCGAGGATGTAGACGGCCAGCGGCATGCGGGTGGGCGTGGACGGCGCCGCGGGGGCGGTGGCTTCGGCGCGCTCGGCGGAGGTTGACGGCATGACATGCGTAAACCGGGTGTTTGTGCCTGTCATTCCCCCGGTGACGGGTGTCTCGCGATGCGGACGAAGGGCGGGGTCCCGGGGCCGGAGAGGCGGACGGCCACCCGTACGGGCTTCCCGCGCGTGCGGCCCGTACCGCGGGCCCGTACCGCCGGCCCGTCCGTGCAGACCGTATCGGCGCGCCGTGCGGACGTCCCGTGCGGAGGCCCGGTACGGCACGGCACCCCGTACCCGGCACCCCGTGCGGCGCCCCGTACCGGCACCCCGTGCGGAGGTCCGTACCGGCACCCCGTACCGGGCGTTGTCCCCTGCGTCGGACAGGGCGTCGCCCTCGGACTCCAGACCGGGTCCGAGGGCGATGCACGCGTCGAGCGGCCCCGCTCACCCCAGCGTGAGCAGGGTGTTCCACGAACTCTCGCCGACCAGGGTCGAGGCTCCGTGCACGGAGCGGCCCCCGAGGTAGAACCGCAGGGTGCCGTCCGCCTTTGCCGTCCACAGGTCGGGAATCCCGTCGCCACTGGCGTCGGCGGTACCCATGATCATGGGGATGTTCGTCCGGCTCCAGCCGGTGGTCCCGTAGACCTCGTCCCGCCCGGTGCCGGAGCTCGCCGCCAGCGCGAGGGAGTTCAGGTCGACGCCACCGCCCGCGGCCGCCTTGCCGTGGCGGAGCAGGAGCCCGCGCCCCGTCTCCTCCCCACGGAAGAGGAGGTCGGCGACGCCGTCGCCGGTGATGTCCCCGGCGGTGACCACGTCGCGGGTGTCCCAGCCGCCGTCCGCCAGGAGCCGGGCCTCGGCGAAGCTGCCGCCGGTGTACCCCGTGAAGGCCCAGAGCTGGACGCCGGCGCGGGCGAGCATGTCGGGCAGCCCGTCGCCGGTGATGTCCCCGGTGACCTTGACCTGGGTGAGCGTCGAGGGGTCCGGTGCTCCGGTGGGGAGCAGGAGGGCGATGCGTGCGTCGGTGTTGAAGCTTCCGTATCCGTCACCGGGGTAGACGTACATCCTGCCGTCCGGCATACGGGCGACGAGGTCGTTGATGCCGTCGCCCGGGAACCAGTCGGTGGCGTGGCTGATGAGAGCGGGCTTCTGGCCGGTGGTGTCCGTCCAGTAGCCGTCCCCGAGATCCCCGGCGGTGTTGTAGGCGCCACCCATGGCGACGTGGACATCGCCTCCCGGCAGCGCGGGGTAGTGGCGCAGCTCGCCGGCGGGTCCGACGGCCAGGAGGTCGGGGGTGCCGTCGCCGCTGACGTCACCAGGAGGGTCGATGACCTTGCGCGGGGTGACGAGGATTCCGTACGAGGCCGCCCGGGAGCGGTTGTCGGCCCCGTCGACGGCCCACACGTGCAGGATGTTGATTCCTGCCATGGGCGGTGTGAGGGACTTGGTGACCGCCGCTCCCTGCGTGGTGGTCAGGCGGGGGTAGGCCGTGTAGTTGGTGCTGTTGAAGTTGTACTCGTAGCCGACGACGCTCGTGTCCTTGGCTTCGCCGTCCGGGGCGGTCGCGAACGTGAACTGGCCCCCGACGCCCAGCTCGACGGTGCTCCACTGGTCACTCTTGTCGCCCATGGGGGGAAAGCGTCCGTCGGCAGAGGAGACGACAGGGCTGCTCGGGACGTTGTTGTCGACGGTGAACTGGCAGTACAAGCCGGTGTTCGCCGGGCCGAAGTGTGACGCGGCGCCCTCACTGTCGATCGTGCGGGCGGACCAGGAGTAGGTCGTGCCGCTCGTGAACTCCTCCCAATCGATGGTGGGGGAGATGACCCCGTCGCTCGACGGTGAGTAGTTCTTGTCGACGACGGGGTGGGCCACGTCGCCGGTGGGCCACACCTTCAGGTGGATGTTCGTCAGGTCCTTGTCGGTGTCATAGCCGGTCACCTTGAACGTCAGGTCGATCTTGCCGACGGACGGGAAGGGAGCGCCGAGGACACACGTACGGCCGTTCAGCGTCATCTTCGACTGCAGGGGCTCGTCCGGCTTGTGGTTGTACTCGGTCTCGATGTACGGCGAGGTCTCGCCGTTTGCCATGAGCTTCTTCCAGGCGGCGGTGTCCCCCTCGTTCGCGGCCTTCAGACCGAGGGTGATGGTCGGCCATCCGCTCGCGGCGGCCTTCTGGACGGCGGAGTCGATGGGGATCTTGCGCCAGCTGTCCGGGCATGAGCCGGACTTGTAACCCCATCCGCTGGTCTCGCTACCGACGGGAGAACCCCAGCCGGAGAGAGGGAAGTTGTTGAAGGTCGTGGTGGAGGAGATCTGGGGCGTGAGATGGACGTTGTACTGGCGCGGGGAACAGCCCCAGGAGTACGTCTGCAGAATGCGGAGGTACGACTCCTTGACGGTGGCGCCGTCCAGCAGATGTGTGTCCCTGAAGGTGAAGACGGATCGGGACAGCCCGCCTGTGGTGGCTTCGTATCCGACGCGCGCCTCGTTGGTGCCGTCGTTGAAGTTCTGACCGTTGAGGAAACTGGAGTTGGGGTACTTCTGGTAGAGCAGGGTCCAGTTCGCCTTGCGTCCCTTGAAGGTCGGGTCGATGAAGACCGGGTACACCATGTCGGGGTCGGCGAGCGCCTTGGTGTTCACGGCGAGGTCGAGGACGCCGTCGGTGTCGAGGGTCGCGTCGAGGACGCTGTCGTGACTGCCGGGCTGCGGTCCGGCGAGGCCGGGCAGGGTCAGGGCGGTGTCGCCGAGCGCGGGGTCGAGCTCCGGCTGCGACTCTCCGAGGGTCGTTCTGACGGCGCCTGCGGAGTCCCACAGGTAGGGCGTGGGTGAGGTCGCCATCTCCTGCCCGTTGCTGTCCATCGCGGTGACGACGTCGGAATCGTCGTTCAGCTTGAACTTCAGGGTGGGGGAGGTCAGGCGGTAGTCGAGGTCGGCGAGCAGAGGGTCCTTGGCGGCCTCGGGCGTATGGACGATCAGGACGTGCGAGTAGCCGCTGTCCCGTGCCGTCAGGAGCAGGTCGATTCCGGGGCGTACGTTCTCGTACAGCGCTCTCGGCCCGTCGACGATCGGCGCGGGCAGGGGGCCCGGCCAGCTGACGACGAGGTCGTGGCCCTCGACGGTGAGCCGCACGAGTTCGCTCCACGCGCGACCGTCTTCGGCGGTGACGGCCGAGGGAAGCGGAGAGCGACGCACGGCGCGCGAGGCACGTGTCGCCTCGCCGGCCGTGTCCGTGCCGTCGGCGGTGTCCGTGCCGGTCGTGTGCATGCTGCGGGCCGTGTCCGTACCGCCCGTCGCGTGCGGGCCGCCCGTCGCGTCCGCGTCACCGGCGCTGAACAGCAGTGGATCGTTCACGGCGGCCGGCGCGTAGCCGCCCTTGACGCGCTTCAGCGTCGTGTCGATCTTCTTCCACTCGCCGTCGACCTTGGCGCGGATCGTGTCGCTGTAGGTCCGCATCCGCATCAGCCCGTCGGGCTGCGCCCACACGGTGGAGTGCGCCGTCCGCTTGGCGGTGACCTCGACGTCCTTCCCGGTCCGCTTCGCCTGGCGCAAAGCCTCGGCTGTGTCCAGCGGGCGCGATCCGGAATCCTTCCGTTCCGCCCGGGGTGCGGCGGGTGCGGAGTCCCGGGTGAGGTGTACGGCCAGGGGCAGGGCGACGACGGCCGCGAGAACCGCCGACAGGGTGGCGTAGCGACGTCGACGGCGAGCCTTCCTGCTCTCCGCGGCGGTCAGGTCCGGATTCACCGGCGCGTCTTCGGGGGCGGGTGCCTGCCCGGGGGTTTCCGGTGGTGTCGAGGCGTCCATGAGTTCCTTTCCCCCTTGGGCGCCTTACTGTCGAGCGACCCGTGGAATTCCTGCTGTGCGCGCACGTGTGCCAGCAGAGCATGACTCATCTTCACGTTCTCGTCACCGCTCGAATTCGAGGGCGCGTGGTGGAACCGCTGCGCGCCGACTGGCGTGTCCTGCTACTGACATCCCACGTCAGCGCGTTGCGGGTGCGCGCCAAACGGGCGCGTGCGGTATGAACGGAACATAACGACCGGTGTTTCGCCCCGGCTGATTCACAGTCAACCCATAAGCCGGGCATGGTGCATTGGTCGGATCCCGTGGGGTATCCCGATCAAAATCCGTGATTGATCCGAATACGGATGAATGGCTGCTGAATGATCACGTGACAGACGCCACGCATGTGGTCTGCATGTGGATTTTCCATGCTCGTGACCTGCACAATCTGCTGGCTATTTGTCGTTTTCCCTGCGCGACGGGCCCGTTGGGTCCGCTCGGCGGTGGGAGTGGGGGTCTCATGTCGTCGTCCGGTAAGGGACGTCCGTTCCGCCTGCCCGCGCGCGAAGGCCGACGCGCAGCGCCGCGCCCGGCGCATGGCGGAGGACGGAAGATCGCCGGACGGAGGACCGCCGGATGGGGTGCGACGGCCCGGCGGACGGGCGTCGTGCTGTCGACTCTGCTGGCCGTCTCGCTCGTTCCGGCGCAGGCGTGGGCCGTTCCCCCGGTTGATCCCAGCACCCACGCGGTCGAGCTGCCCGATCTGCAGAAGACCGATCCCACGTCGCCCGACGTGGCGAAGATCGAGGAACTGACCAGCTGGTCGGGTGCGCCGGCCGATCCCCCCGCCGAGTACAACCCCACCGCCGTGACGCCGCCCCCGCAGGACGCGGGCACGGTCAGCCTCGACCAGGCGGGGGATCAGCTCGTCCAGGTCGAGGACCTTCCGGTGAAGATCGGCCAGGCGACCCCGACGGCGGCAGACCCCGCTCCCCCGGCCCCTTCGGGTAGTTGGGACATCAGCGTCGAGGCCCGGGTAGCCACCGAGGCCGCGGGAGTGGACGGCGCGATCATCACGGTCACGCCTCCCGCGACCGGGTCCACGCCGGTCGACGTCGAACTGGACTACAGCACCTTCGAGGACCTCTACGGCACCGAGTGGGCGTCCCGCCTGGAGCTGAAGCAGCTTCCCGAGTGCTTCCTCACCACGCCCGAACTCGAAGAGTGCACCACGCCGGTGGAGGTGCCCAGCACCAACGACCCCGCGACCGGTACGGTGCGGGCGACCGTCGACCCGGCGGCGGCGCAGACGCAGGGGCTGTCCACGCAGGCAGGTGGCGGCTCGGTGGTCCTGGCGGCCAGCGACTCCGCGTCGGGACCGGGCGGATCGTACAGGGCGACGTCCCTCTCCCCGTCCGGTTCCTGGACGGCGGGCGGCAGCGGCGGCGGCTTCTCCTGGAGCTACCCGCTGGCCGTTCCCGCGCCGCCGGCGGGCCCCGCCCCGAAGATCGCGTTCTCCTACTCCTCGCAGTCCGTCGACGGCAAGACGTCGGTCGCCAACAGCCAGGCGTCCTGGATCGGTGACGGCTGGGACTACCACCCCGGCTTCGTCGAGCGGCGCTACCGCTCCTGCTCCGACGACCGGAAGAACAGCCCCAACAACGACAACGCGACCGACAGGAAGAAGTCGGACCTCTGCTGGGCCAGCGACAACCTCGTCCTGTCCCTGGGCGGCTCCAGCACCGAACTCGTCCGCGACGACACCACAGGAAAGTGGGTACCGGCCAACGACGACGGCGCGAAGGTCGAGTACCTCGCGAAGGACGGCACCGCCAAGGCCAAGCAGACCGGCGCATACAGCGGTGAGTACTGGAGGGTCACCACCCGCGACGGCACGCGCTACCACTTCGGCCGTGACGACGTCGACGGGAACGGCACCCGTGCGCCGACCAAGTCCGCCTTCACCGTCCCCGTCTACGGCAACCACACCGGCGAGCCCTGCCACCAGGCCACCTACGCGGCATCCTCCTGTACGCAGGCCTGGCGCTGGAACCTCGACTTCGTCGAGGACGTCCACGGCAACGCGATGATCATCGACTGGACGCGGGAAACCAACCACTACGCCCAGAACGAGAAGTTCAGCACGCCGAAGCCGTACGTCCGCGGCGGTCACCCCACCCAGATCCTCTACGGTCTGCGCGTGGGCGACCTCGAAGGCGCCCCCGCCGGCAAGGTCGTCTTCGCGGTCGACCAGCGCTGCATCAAGGAGGGCACCACCAGCTGCTCGGACGCCGAGTTCGACTCCAAGAACTACGGGGACAAGCAGCCCTGGTGGGACACCCCCTCCACGCTGCACTGCAAGGACAGCACCACCAAGTGCTACGTCAGTGCGCCGACGTTCTGGGACCGGCTCAGGCTGACCTCGGTCACGACCTACGGCCAGCGCACTCCGGGCTCGACCGCGCTCTCCCTCGTCGACAAGTGGAACCTGCATCAGTCGTTCCCGAAGCAGCGGACCGACACCCATCCGCCGCTGTGGCTCGAGTCGATCTCCCGCACGGGATTCGGCACCACGAAGGACGGGAGCGGCAAGCAGACGAGCACCGCGCTGCCGGAGGTGTCGTTCCTCCCCAACATCGAGGACATGCCCAACCGTGTCGCCACGAGCGCCTCGGACACCACCCCGGGGTTCGACCGGCTGCGCGTGGAGACCATCCGCACCGAGACGGGCGGCGAGATCTACGTCGACTACTCCGACCCGTGCCCGGTCGGCACGTCGCACCCCGCCCCCGAGGCCAACAAGAGCCGCTGCTTCCCGGTGCACTGGTCACCCGATCCCGACCTGGAGAAGCCGCCGCTGGAGTGGTTCAACAAGTACGTCGTCGAGCGCATCGTCGAGAAGGACCGCGCCACCCGCGCGCCCGACGTCGTCACCACCTACACCTACGACGAGGCGGGCGGCGCCGCCTGGGCGAAGGACGCCGACGAGTTCTCCAAGCCCGAGCTGCGCACGTACAGTCAGTGGCGCGGATACGGCAGCGTGACGGTCACCCGCGGTGAGACGGCGAACACCGGTGGCACGGACGCCACAGTGCAGTCCAAGGCCGTGAACCGCTACTTCCGCGGTATGTCGGGCGACGCCGGCCGCGCGACCGTCACGGTCAAGGACTCGACCGGCACGGAGACCCTGGGCGAGGACCTGCCCGCCTACCAGGGGCGGGTCGCCGAGACGATCACGTACACCAAGACCGGCGGAACGGTGCACTCCCGTCAGCTGACGTGGCCGTACGCGAAGAAGACAGCCACCCGCGTGCGCGGCAACGGACTGCCGGACCTGAACGCCCACCGGACGGGCACCCTGCGGACCGACGCCATCCAGACGGTCGGCGCGGGCACGCGCACCGTCAGCACGAGGACCACGTACGACGACACGTACGGACTCCCCGTGACGACGTACACGTACTCGCTCGGCACGGACGGCACCAAGGCCAACGAGTCCTGCACGACACCGACGTACGTCCACAACACGGGCAAGAACCTCATCGGCCTGCCCCAGCGGGTCCGTACCACCGTCGGCTCCTGCGCCGTCGCCCCCCTCGCGACCGGCAACGCGATCATCTCCGACGTCCGGACCTCCTACGACGCGCTGAACGCCTTCGGTACCGCTCCGACGAAGGGCCTGCCCTTCCAGACCGACACGACCGACGGTGACGGCAGCGGCTGGATCACCTCGGCCCGGACGGAGTACGACGCGCTCGGCCGCGCGGTCAAGGTCACCGACGCCAAGGGCAACTCCAGCACCACGGCCTACAGCCCGGCGACCGGCCCGGCCTTCGACGTCACCACGACCAACGCCAAGGGCCACCAGACCGTCTCGACCCTCGACCCGGCCCGTGGCACGGTCCTGTCGGCAGTCGACCCCAACAACCGCAAGACCACCAGCACGTACGACGACCTCGGCCGGATCACCGCCGTCTGGTCGCCCTCACGCCAGGGCAAGCTGGACGCGTCGGTGACGTTCGGCTACCAGATCAGCAGCAGCAAGGTCCCGGCCGTCACCACCTCCACGCTGCGGGACAACGGCACCTACGCCGCCTCCGTAGTCCTCTACGACGGCCTGCTCCGCCCCCGCCAGTCCCAGACGGAGGCGCTCGGCGGCGGTCGCATCGTCACCGACACGCTCTACAACTCCAGCGGTACGGTGCGCGAGACGAGGAACGGCTACCTCGCCAAGGGCGAACCGGCCCCCGAGGTCTTCGTCCCCCTCTCCCTCTCCGAGGTCCCCAACTCCACCGAGACCGCCTACGACGGACTCGGCCGCCCCGTGCGTACGACGACGATGTACGAGGGCGACGCCCAGCACGCCGACACCGTCCAGTACGGCGGCGACTGGACGCTGGCCCGTACCGCCATGTCGGTGGACGGCACCACGCCGCTGTCGGGCAGCCGGGCCGTCAGGACCTCGACCGACGCCCTCGGCCGCACGGTCCACGTGCAGCACTACACCACCACCAACCTCACCGGCCCCGCGCCGGCCGCGGTCGACACCCGGTACACGTACGACCCGCGCGGCAAGCTCGCCAAGGTCACCGACCACGACGGCAACGACTGGACCTACACCTACGACGTCCGGGGCCGGCTGATCGCCTCCGCGGACCCCGACATGGGTGCGTCGAGCTTCGGCTACAACGAGCTCGACCAGCAGATCTGGTCCAAGGACGGCCGCGACCGCGCCCAGTACACCCTCTACGACGCACTCGGCCGTACGACCGAACTGCGCGACGACTCGGAGACCGGCCCGCTCGTCACGTCCTGGACGTACGACACACTGCCCGGCGCCAAGGGCCTCCCGGTCGCCTCCACCCGCTACAACGACGGCACGCCGTACACGAGCGAGGTCACGGGGTACGACACCGAGTACCGGCCCACGGGCTCGAAGATCACCATCCCGGCCACCTCCGCCACCACGGGTCTCGCGGGCACGTACGCGTACACCAACACCTACACCGAGACCGGCAAGCTCCAGTCCGTCACGCTCCCGGCCACCCCCGGCGGCCTGGCGGCGGAGAAGGTGATCACGCGCTACAGCGGCGAGGGCGTCCCCCTCACCACCTCAGGCCTGGCCTGGTACACCGCCGGCACGGTCTACAGCCCCTACGGCGAGGTGCTGCGCACGGTCTCCGGAGATGCGCCGCGCCGGCTCTGGACCACGAACGCCTACGACGCGAACACCGGCCGCCTCTCCAGCACGGGGAGCCACCGGGAAGCCGCGATCCCGAACTCGCTGATCTCGAACGTCACATACGGCTACGACACGGTCGGCAACGTCACGTCCATCAGGGACGAGCAGTCGGCGACCGCGATCGATCAGCAGTGCTTCGCCTACGACCCGATGGGCCGCCTGGTCCAGGCGTGGACCGGCACGAGCGGCTGCCCGAAGTCGTCCGGCGCCCAGGGCGCGGGACCGGCTCTCAGCCAGGTCTCGACGGGCGTGAACGGCGGCGGCTACTGGCAGTCGTACGAGTTCGACGCGATCGGCAACCGCACCAAGCTCACCGACCACGACCTCACCGACACCGCGCTGGACGACGTACACACGTACACGTACGGCAGGACGGTCCCGGGCAACGGCACCCAGGCCCCGACAACGGCCCAGCCGCACACGATGACCCGCTCCGACTCGACGGTCCGGACGGCCGGCTCACAGGTCGCGTCCACCTCCAGCTACAGCTACGACCCCTCGGGCAACACCACCGAGCGCGTCATCGGGGGCGACGCCCAGGCACTGGAATGGGACCGCCGGAACAAGCTGACCAAGGCCACCGGCTTCGCCAACGGCAAGGGCGCGCTGATCAGCCCCTCGGGGAAGTGCCTGGACGTCCAGGGCGCCTCCACGGCGGACGGAACGCCGATCCAGCTCTACACGTGCCACGGCAAGGCCGCACAGCAGTGGCAGATGTCGGGCGGCACCCTCAAGGCCCTGGGCAAGTGCGCGACGGTCAGCGCCATGAAGCTGGTGCTCTCCGCATGCAACGGCGGCGACGCACAGAAGTTCACCCACCGCCCCGGCGACAACTCCCTGTTCAGCCAGCTCGCCAGCGCCTGCGTCGAGGTGCCGGGCGCCGACTACACGGACGGCCGTGACCTGACCCTCGCCGGCTGCGACCAGAGCGACCGCCAGAAGTGGCGGCCGGGCGACACCACCACCTACCTCTACGACGCGTCCGGCAACCGCCTCATCGAGGACAACGGCACCACGCGCACCCTCTACCTCGGCGAAGCCGAGATCACCGTCAACCAGGCCGGCGACGCCCTGGACGCCCAGCGCTACTACACCCACGCGGGCGCCCCGACCACGCTGCGCACGACCGGCGGCAAGACCAAGACGACGGACCACAAACTCACGGTCCTGCTCTCCGACCACCACAACACCTCGACCACGGCGGTCGAACAGACCAACAACCAGGCCATCACCCGCCGCGCCTACGACCCCTACGGCAACCCGCGCGGCACCGAACCGACCAACTGGCCGGGCCGCCGCACCTTCGTCGGCACGGGCGTCGACGACCCGACCACGGGCCTCACGCACATCGGCGCGCGCGAGTACGACGCGACGACGGGCCGCTTCATCTCGGCGGACCCGCTCATCGACCTCACGGACCCGCTCCAGATGAACGGGTACACGTACGCGAACGGTGATCCTGTCAATCTCGCCGATCCCAGTGGGCTTGCTGCTTGCCGCACCCCTGATGAGTGCGGTGGTGGAACACAGTACGGAAACAACACCCCATCAAAGGATGCCGACAAGCCGCTGAATGACGAGTCGTGGGGCTGCAATAGCTGCGACGGAGACAGCTACGACGACGGCTGGTGGACGAACAGCGGCTGGAGCACCGCGCCGACCGGGCCGGAAATCAACAAGGGCTACATGATGGTCTTCCCTGGGATCCATGTTCCCAAGGGCTGGGCCGGTGCCTCGCAGTTCAAGATGCAGTTGGCCAAGCAGTTGGATGAACAGGTCGGTGGTCAGTTTGCCCTAGCGAAATGGATTACGGCACCTGACGACGCTGAGCACGTCGCAAGTTTTCACCATTTCATGGCAATCCAGCGGTTTCATGCTTGCGCAGGTGTCAGCGGAGGTTGCCCCAAGTCGGTTTCCTCCAGTGCCATGTTCCTTTCGGCGCTGTCTCAAATAGGCCCCGGGGAGGGTCCCGGAGGAGGCTGGGGCGCAGGGTTGCCCTCTGCTGGCGGAAAACTGGGGAACGCAATGGCGTTCTGCCCGGGTAACAGTTTTATCGCAGACACCGAAGTCCTTATGGCAGACGGCACCACAGAGTCGATCGAGGACGTGCAAAAGGGTGACACTGTCTTGGCTACGGACCCCGAGACAGGTGAAACCAAGCCTGAGAGGGTCACTGCCGAGATCCTGGGGCAGGGTGCGAAGAACCTCGTCCGCATCACCCTCGATGGTGACGGTGGCAAGGTTGCAAAGACCGCCGTCATCACAGCAACGAGTGGCCATCCGTTTTGGGTCCCCGAACTGGGTGAATGGATCGACGCCACGGATCTCACGTCGGGTGACCGGCTCCGGACGAGCGCTGGCACTTACGCGCAGGTCGTTGCAGTCCAGCGCTGGACTGCGGAGAACGCAACGGTCTACAACCTCACTGTCGCCGACCTGCACACGTACTATGTGCTGGCGGGCGAGACTCCGGTCCTCGTTCACAATTGCGGTGGCGCTGTTCAGAGCCACCCCACAACATGTGATTGCGCTAATGGCGCCACGCCGAAGGTGCGGAATGGAAAGCTCGCCGGAGGCACTCATCCAAATACGAATGTCCCGTTCGATGCGAATGGATTCCCAGATTTCTCCGCATGGCGCCATCCGCAGGTGCCGGACGTTCGAATTCAGCTCACTGGTAGTCGATCGAGGGACTTCACGCTAGCCAACCGGGCGGCGGGGCTACGTTCGACCCCGGCAGGCTACACGTGGCATCATCACCAAGATCGTGGGCTCATGCAGCTCATCGATAGGCGGATCCATGCTGACACCGGGCATACCGGAGGTTTCTGATGACGGAGCTATTCGAAGATAGCGACTACTACACCGGGCCTCAGCTCGACATGGGCATGATCCGTCGAGCTGAGGATGACCTCGGGGTGCGCCTTCCCCGCAGCTACGTCGAAGTGCTGCTCCTCCGCAACGGGGGTACCCCGCGACACTGCTGCTACCCCACGTCGTTTCCGACTTCCTGGGCTGACGATCATTTCGAGATCAGCGGGATTCGAGGAATCGGCGGGACCTGGGGAATCGACTCGTCTTCCGGTCGCGGAAGCTCATACTTGATTGCCGAGTGGGAGTATCCGGATATCGGTGTGGTGATTTGCGATACGCCTTCCGCTGGCCATGACACGGTAATGCTCGACTATTCCGAGTGTGGCCCCGAAGGTGAACCTGCCGTCGCGTATATTGATGAAGACCGCGTCCCTCGGCGGGTAGCGCAGTCGTTTGACGAGTTCCTCGCGCGGCTAGTTCCTTGCGCTTCGATTGATTAAAGTCGGGCGCAATTAGGCCGTAAGGAATTGGCAGGCCAATCCCTACGGTCGAATAACCGAAGCCCCCCTCCGCAATGCTGTTACGGAGGGGGCTTCGGTGTTTTGACGGCAACGATGACGGCAACGTCAGCGGACGACGGCTGCGTCAGGTGGGTCGTCAGAGCCGTCGTCGGTCGGGCCGAGGGCGCCGTTCAGCGTGTCGATGGCTTGGCGCTGGAGGCGGATTCGGACGTGTGCGTAGACGCCGGCCGTCACGCCGATGTGGGCGTGCCCCAGAAGTTCCTTGATCACGACGAGGTCGACGCCCTGTTCCAGGAGCAGGGTCGCGGTCGAGTGGCGCAGGTCGTGGAAGCGGATGCGGCGGAGCCCGGCCCGGTCGAGGAAACGGCCGAAGCGCCGGGTCATGTTGGCCGGGTCGATCGGTCCGCCGGTCGGCGTGACGAAGATGAGCCCGCTGTCCTTCCAGCGCACCCCAGCCACCTTGTGTTCTGCTTCCTGACGTTGCCTGTGGTTCTTCAGCGAGTGGACGCACTCGGTCGGTAGGGCGATGCGGCGTTCGGACGCGAGGGTCTTGGTGGGCAGGGCGGTCAGACCGCCGCTCGGGGTGCGTTGGAGTGAGCGGCGGACGCTCGCGGTGCCGCCATCGAGGTCGAGGTCTTCCCAGCGCAGTCCGAGGAGTTCGCCTTTGCGGAGCCCGGTGCGCAGAGCGAGTTCGTACAGCGCATGCAGCCGGTCGGCACGAGCCGCTTGCAGGAACTGGCGGGCCTCCGCCGCGGTGAGGGGCCGGAAGCGCCTGGGCCGGGGTGCGGTGGTCTTGACGTTCCGGGCGACGTTACGGGGCAGGTCGTCTTCGCGGACGGCGTGCTCCAGGGCGGACTTGAGGACCGAGTGGACGTAGGTCACGGTCAGCGGGGAGAGCCGCTTGTCGCAGCACTGGCCGATGGCGCAGCACTGCCGCCGGGCTGTGTCCCTTCCCTGGGCGCAGCACTGGCAGGTGGCGCGGAGTCCATCGAGGAAGGTGCGGACGTCGCGGGCGGTAAGCCGGGCGAGCTTCTTGGCCCCGAGGCCGGGGATGAGGTGGAGGCGGACGCAGGCGGAGTAGCGGGTGTGGGTGTTCTCCCGTATCTGGTGGACGGCGACGCCGTTGAGCCAGTACGTCAGGTATGCGCTGACGGTGCTGTCGGCTGCCGCGACGGGCAGGCCGAGGTTGCTGGCGGCGATCTTCTCGGTGAGCTTGGCGAGGGCGTCCTTGCGGGTGGTGCCGTAGACGCGGACGCGCTTGCGGGTGTTGCCGGGGGCGAGGACGTATCCGGCGGCTTCCCAGCGGCCGTCCTTGCGCTGGTAGACGGTTCCGTCGCCGTTGGCGCGCACGCGGCGGGAGGCGGGGGTGTCGCGGGGCGTGGTCATCAGGCGGCGGCTTCCTGTTCGAGGCGGGTGCGGATGAAGTCGGTCAGGGCGTGTGTGGGGATGCGGCGGGCGCGGCCGAGGGTGATCGAGGCGAGCTGCCGGGTCCGGAGCAGGTCGTAGACGGCGGAACGGCCGAGCTGGAGGCGGGCCATGACCTGGGGAACCGTCAGCAGTTCCGTGCCGGCGGTCACGCGACGGCCCCCGCCCGGACAGCACTGGTCAGCCGATCAGTGGAGTGACCGACCGGGTGACCGGCGCGGTCACTGGAGCGTTCCGAGCGTCGGGTGTGGGTCGGTTGCTCGGGTCGGGTCCGCCGCGTCGCGGCCAGGAGGTCGGCGAGGTGGGCGAACTCGGGCAGGAGGCCGGTTCCTGCGTAATGCCAGTGGGAGATGACCAGCGTCGTGTCCGAGCCCACGCGCTGACCGGCGATGTTGCCGTGACCGAGACAGTGACCGGCGGCCAGGTCAATGGAGTGTTCGGCCTGGTCACCGATCGGACTGCCGCCTGTCTGACCGGCCTGTGCCTCCGCCGACGCTGGGGCGGGGGTCTGGGTGTCGGGTCGGCCGGTTCGCCAGGTGGCGCGTTCGGCTCGGAGGTGAGCGAGGGTGGTGGAGTAGTGGCGGGTGCGGGTGGAGAAGTGGCCTCGGAAGCCGAGCATGTGGGCCCATTGGCGCAGGCGGAGGTGGGCGTGCGCGCGTTTGGTGGCGAGGTTCCAGGCGGTGTGGATCATTCGGCGGGCGTGGTCGGTGATGTCGTGGCCGGCGAGTTCGGCGAGGAAGCGGAGTCGGCGGTCGAGGGTGCCGGTGGTGGTCTCGGCGCCCTTGGTGGCGTACTTGGCGATGTAGGCGGCGACGTGCCGGTCGGTGACCGGGGCGTCCCCAGTGAAGTCGGTGCCGCGGATCGGCCGGACGTCGATCTGCCGACCGAAGTGGAACACCGGACGCCCGCCTCGGCCGGTCTCCCAGGCCCCGGGCGCGTCCTCGGCGGACGGCTGACCTGCGTGGTGGACGCGGGTGCGTGTGGCGGCGGCGCGTACGGCGTGGTCGAGGAGTTGGGTGGTGGCCCAGGCGGGTGGTGTGCTGGCGGGACCGGTGGGTCCGTCGAGGCGGATGACGGCGTGGAAGTGGACCTGGCCGCGCTTCTGGTACTCGGCGACCTTGGCGTACGAGAGCGTGGCGTAGTGGCGCAGGGCCCGCTGCGTGAGCCCAGCGGCTTTGGCGATTTCGCGGCGCAGGTGGGTGGTGAAGCGTGCCCACAGGGCCGGGGCGTGCGCGTTCCACAGCACCGCGCCCGCGTAGTCGTAGCGCTCCGGGTCGAGTGGGGTGCCGAGGAGTGGGTCGTCATCGGTGTGGGTGTGGCCGCAGTGGCAGCGGCCGGTGTCGGGCCGGTTGTGGACGGGCCCGAAGCCGGGCGCGGTCAGGGTGGCGAACACGCGCGGGTGTGCAGCCACGCTCGCCGGGATGGTCTTGCCCCCGCGTAGTCCGGCGGCGATGAGTTGGTAGGTGTCGTACCGGTAGACGGTCGAGCAGGCGGGGCAGCGGGTGACGCGGCGATTGCCGCAGCGGACCAGTAGTTCGCCCGCCGGGAGTTGGCCGGAGTCGAAGTGGTTGAGGATCTCGCCAGTCGCGCTGTCGAGTCGGGTGCGGTGTCCGGTGAGGCGGATCGGGTGCGCGCAGCCGCCGAGCGTGCCGATCTGCCGTGCGAGGGGTGCGAGGTGTCCGGCGGCGGCGAGCTTCGCCAGCCTGGCGGTGAGCCTGGCGCGGCGCTCCAGCGCCGACCGCCCTGCCGCCGAGGCGGTGACGTCCGCCGGGCCGCTCGGCGTGGTGAACGCCTGCGAACGGCGCGAGGCGGTCGGAACGGTTGCGAGGAACGGGAGTTGGAGCTGTGCGGGCATGCGGGACGGTGGCCTTTCGGCGGGGGTGCGGAAGCAGCACGATGTGACGGTGGGCAGGCCGAAGTGATCGGCTCACAGGGAACGGGGCGCCTCGAAGTTGGGCGCGGAGGCCGGGGCAGGCGGGGCCCAGTCGGCGTGGGCGCGGTGGTGATCACCGGCGGGTGCGTGACGTTAACATCGACCCACGGGCGCATTCAAGTGCATCCCTCCTCATTCCTTTCTGTGGGTGGCGGGACGCGGGTAGTGTGGGGCCGGTTCCCCGGTTTGGACGGGCCGGAATTGGCTGGTAGAGGGCATGGAAAGCGGGGTGGCAGGCGTGGTGACGACGCGGCGCGGGCGCAGGCCGGCGGCCAGCGGGGTGCCGCTGACGTTCGAGGTGATCGCCGAGGCCCTGCGGGAGCGGATCCGCTCGGGCGGGCTGCGGGCGGGGGGCGCTCTGCCGACGCAGGCTGCGTTGATGCGGGAATTCGGTGCGTCGAGTCTGACCGTGCAGAAAGCCATGGCCCTGCTGAAGCAGGACGGGTGGGCGGTCTCCCGCCCCGGCAAGGGCGCCTTCGTCGCCCACCACGGCCACCCCGACAGCGCTGATGACCTCGACGGTCCGGAGGCGACCGCACCCGTCGGCGGGGCGGCGGCCCGCGTCGATGCGCTGGAGCGGGCACTGATCGACGCTGTTCAGCAGATTGCCGACCTTCGTGGCCGCGTCGAGGCCCTGGAGGCAGGCGGCGGCAAGCGGGGCCGCTGACCCGCCGTGCCGGGCAGGCTCGGGGTGCGCGTTCAGATTTTCTCTACGAGGTTCAAGGCGGCCCCCGCCCGCCTGAGCCGGCCGCCGTCGCCGACAAGCCCCACCGTTTACTCCCGCGATCACGCGCTACTGGAGGGCCGAGCTGAAGCGGTAGCCGGGCTGCGAAAGCGGCAACCGGCCGGATCACCGGGATGACCGGAGCCGGGCTCCTGGCGGAGCAAGCTATCGCCTACGACCGTCCTACGGCCGGATCGCAGGCAAGGGCCGACCAGGGGGCCGACCCTTCACGTGCGTCGCGCAGGCTCACCGAGGGCGGTGGCGGCCGGCACCGCCTCCAGCGGGGGAGCGATGCCCCGGCGGCCCACCCTCGCGGCGGCCTCTCCCGCCCCGGCCCCGCGCCGCCAAACTGGGCGACGCATCAGCCCAGCCCATATATCATCGGCGATATGGACGGCGGGCGGTACTCGATCGAGATCGAGCCGGAGGTGCGGCTGTGGCTGGAGAACATTCCGGCCCATCACTACAAGCAGGCCGAACACGTCGCCGACCTGCTCGCCGAGCAGCCCACCACGCTCGACGAACCGCACTCCCGCCATCTGGGCGGCAAGCTCCGCGAGCTGCGCTTCCGCCTCGGCGATGCCCATCAGCGGATCACCTACTGGCTGGCGCCCGGCCGACGTGTCGTGCTGCTCACCGTGTTCCGCAAGACCAAGATGCGCGAGCAGGCCGAAGTGGACCGCGCCCACGCCGCACAGCGATTGTGCGAGGCAGAGCATGAAGCCGCCGCCGAGCACGACCTCTACAGCCGCAACCTCAAGGAGAACCGGTGAACCACAGCGAATGGAGGACCCGTCGCCACCGCCAGCTGCTGGGCGAACACCTGGACGCTGACCCCGAGTACGACCGGGTATACGAAGAGGCCGGTCTGGCCATGACGTTGGGCAAGGCCGTCTACGACCGGCGTAAGCAGCTGGGTCTGAGCGAGGCCGACCTCGCCGAGCGCATGCACGTCGACGTCGATGACATCGAAGGCATCGAGACGGCCACCGAGCTGCCGCCCATCGCGGTCATCATGCGCCTGGCCCGCGCACTGGACCTCACGGTGGACGTGCACCTCGCCGGCGGAGACGAGCCCACCGTCACCATCGTCGCCCCAGCGGCCTGAGGCGGGGAGGAACCATGCAGGACCCGCCTTCGGTGCTCGCCCGTGAGCTCGGGCAACTCGTCCACGACCGGCGCGTCGAGCTCGGGCTGTCCCAGGCCGAGCTGGCCGAGCGGTGCGGGATGAAGCAGCCGCAGATCTCCCGCTTCGAAGGCGGCGGGACCGTGCCCACGCTTCCCCTCCTGCGCCGCCTGGCTCAGGCTCTCGGCGCCGACCTGACCATCAGCCTCACCCCGCACGACAGAGCCGCTTGACACGCATTCGGAATTCCTGGAATTCCCCAGGCGGTGTAGACCGCTGACGGCAGTAGTGACGGCAACAAGCGCGGACACCAGGGCACAGCCACGGACGCCAGCGGAGCACGAAACCGCCGATGACCTGCGAAAACGCAGGCGGGGAGGGGTCGCGTAGCACACGTACTATGTGCTGGCGGGGGCCACTCCGGTCCTGGTCCATAACTGCTCAGCGCCCACTATTAGAATTTCTCCGGCTGCATCTGACTGGGCCACGAAGGGCGCGCACATGCATGTTGGAAGTTCCGAGGTTCGGGTTTTTCCAACTGGTGACGGCGGGGTCGGATTTGAAGGGCTTCGCATGAGTAACGGAATGGCAAGTGCGCGTGATGTAGCAACCGCACGAAATGCCATCATGGGTAATCCTGAGTTGAGGGCCGACCTTATCGGCAAGGCGCGATCTGCCATGGCGGACATGAACAGCCACAACTGGGGAAACTCGGTCAATCGAGCAGCAGAAATGAGTTTCCTGATAAAAGCACTGGGGAAGATCGAATGACGGCCATCAGTTTCCTCGCGGGCGCAGTAGTCACAGGAAATGTCGCAGGTCTGGGTATTGGTTCCTCGCCAGGGCAGATCCGCGATGCGCTGGGGGACCAGTGCGTCGCGGATCGGAGGAAGAAGTCCCTGCGTTTGGACTACGGGCTTCTAGAATTCAGTCTGTTTGCAGGGTCCTGTGAGACTATTGGGATACAGGTTCATCGGCTAGCGCGCGGGACTGATGGTCTAATTCCCTCTGCTTTGAACGCCTACTTTCAGGGGCTCTCGGGAGGGATTCCATTTGACTCTCTTCGCGAGGAAATCGAGATGGGCGGCACCCGTTTGTTGGAAGAACTTCAAAGGCAGCGTGGGTTTCGGTGCTATCGCGTGGTCGAATCTCATGTGAATCTCTACGTCGTCGATGAAGTCGCGCCGGGGGAGCCCCTTGCACCCGGTGATCTGTGGTCGATCATGATCTCTGGGTGTGGTTGACGCTGAGGCTGAAGGGTGGGGCGGCAGGGCTACGGAGGCTCCAGGTCGAGTCCGGTCTCGGCTATGAAGCCATCGAGGACCTCGGGTCGGCGTTGGATGTCACGCAGGCGGTTCTTCACGAGTGGGGTCAGGTCGTCGATCGTGCGAGGTGCGAGGTGCGAGGTGCGAGGTGCGAGGTTGGCAAGGGACGTCTTCAGATGGGCCCACAGGCCTTCGACGGGGTTCAGGTCGGGTGCGTAAGGCGGGAGCTTGACGATGGTCAGCCAGTCGCTGTTGTGCTCGAGAACTGCCGCAATGCCTTGGCGTGGTGGGAGCTGACGTTGTCCCACACCACGATCAGCGGGGCCCCGCCGAGCTGCTGGCGGGCGGAGGTCAGCAGGTCCGCGAACTCGCGGGCCCGGAAACCCTTGTTCTCGCCGGTACGGCCCGGTACGTCTGGGTCCGGTAGATCAGCCTGGTTGCGCGGCCCGGTCTGACGCAGACCATCCCGGCCATCAGGACCCGGCCCCAGCCCTTGCCCTTCAAACTGACCAGCGGCGTCCAGCCCCGCCCTCGAAGCCGATCCACGCGCCGAGGAGCTGGGCCGTCCCCTCACCCGTGACCACCCCTCCGTCCGCGACCGGGTGACGGCCTGCTCGTCCCGCTCGACAGCCCGGTGCACGGGGACCTGCGGTGACCAGCCCAGCCGGTGCAGCAGATGCGACACCCTACGGGGGTGTACCGGTGGCCGAACATCCGGTGGATCAGCTCCGCGACCCTCGCGAGGGGTCCACCGCTGGTCCTCGCTCCAGCCGTGTGCTGCCGGGCCCGCTTCCAGCTAAGGGCTTGCAGATCATCAAGGTGTTGCTTCCCGTCCCGTGGCTCGTTGATGTGGCATGCGCATCCCGGACGAGATCTGTGCCCCGACTCGCCATGAAGTTCGCGGTGCTGTTCCCGCATCTGGATGAGCGGCAACGACGGCTGCTCATGGCGGCAGAGGCCCGTGTTCTGGGACACGGTGGTGTTCGGGCTGTCGCCCGGGCGGCCTCGGTGAGTGAGACCACGGTCCGCAAGGGCGTGTCCGAGTTGGAGGCCGGCGAGGAGCCTCTGGGGCGGGTGCGGCGGCCGGGCGGAGACCGCAAGAGGGTCGCAGATCTCGATCCGGGGCTGCGGCCGGCCCTCCTTGCGCTGGTCGAGCCGGACGAGCGCGGCGATCCGATGTCGCCGCTGCGGTGGACGGTGAAGTCGACCCGCACGCTGGCGCGGGAGCTGGCCCGGACCGGGCACAAAGCCAGTGCGGACACCGTCGCGGACCTGCTGCGCGAGGAAGGCTTCAGTCTGCAGGCCAACGCCAAGACCATCGAAGGAAGCCAGCATCCCGACCGAGATGCCCAGTTCCGCTATCTCAACGAGCAGGCTCGTGATCACCGGGACGCCGGCCAGCCGGTGATCAGCGTGGACACCAAGAAGAAGGAGCTCGTCGGCGACTTCAAGAACAACGGCCGCCAGTGGCGGCCTGCGGCTGATCCGGTGCCGGTGAACGTCCATGACTTCGCCGACCCCCAGCTGGGCAAGGCCGTCCCGTACGGGATCTACGACCTCGCGGCGAACACCGGCTGGGTCAACGTGGGCACCGATCACGACACCGCCGCGTTCGCAGTGGAATCGATCCGCCGCTGGTGGCACGGCCAGGGCCGGATCGCCTACCCGCAGGCGACGCGACTGCTCATCACCGCCGACGCGGGCGGCTCGAACGGCTACCGCACCAGAGCCTGGAAGCTCGAACTCGCCCGGCTCGCAGCCGAAACAGGACTGACCATCACCGTGTGCCATCTACCGCCCGGCACATCGAAATGGAACAAGATCGAGCACCGGCTCTTCTCCCACATCACCATGAACTGGCGCGGCCGCCCGCTGACCAGCCACGAAGCCATCGTGCAGTCCATCGCCGCGACCACGACCCGCACAGGACTGCGCGTCACGGCCGAACTGGACACCAACATCTACCCGACCGGAGTCCAGATCGGCGACGCGGAGATGGCGGCCCTGCCACTGACCAGACACGCCTTCCACGGCGACTGGAACTATGCCCTGCACCCCCAGCCAAGCCCTGCCATCCCGGCGCCCCGGGCTCCGCAGACGCCGGCCCCGGAGTGGGACCACGTTCTCCTGTCCGACCCCGACCTGACCGGCATGTCCCGGCAGCAACTGAGCGATCTCACCGACACTTTGGCCCTCGATGGCGACGTCAAGCGCGGCCGCCCGCCCCGGCTCGCCTTCCCCGACCAGGTCCTGGCAGCCATCCTTCACCTGCGGGTCGCCCTGGCCGCGGAACCCCTTGCCGTGGTGTTCGACAGCAGTCGGACCGCCATGCACCGCACCCTGCTGAAGATCAGGACGCTGCTCAAGGCGCACAGCATCATCATCCCGCCGGCGGCCACTCCGCCCTCAGCCCTCACAGCCCTCCAGGCTCGGGTTCGAGTCCTGAGCAGCGACTCCAGCAGCATGATCAAGACGACGTGTTAATGATCTGCAAGCCCTTAGGTCTGGGTCGGGAGGAGTTGGTGCGTTTCGGCCCTGGGCTCGCCGGTTAGCTCCAGCGCCGCCTCACCGCCGTTGCTGATCAGCCGCCGCCCTGTCCCCAGGTGACCATTCCTGACACCCCTTTCTCACCTCGACGGAAGATTCCGCGTTCAACCATGGTCTCGCGGGCGCTCACGACCAGATCGTCATACGCCCGGCCAAGGGATCCATGCGGCTTCATCGCCCGAGTTCTCAAACACCCCTGCCGGGATAAAACGCTCTTCAAAAGCGACATCCGTGGTACCGGGGGCGAAATTCAGGCCGCCCAGGCGAAGGGCGGCGGTGGCGCCAGTTCGAACCAGAGGAGTTTGCCGCCGCGGCCGAGAAGGTCGTCCCCCAAGGGGTAGCCGCCCCAGTTGTCGGCGCACAGTTGGACGATGTGGAGGCCTCGTCCGCTCTCGCTGTCAGGTGGTGCCGGAGTCGGGACGGGGCGGAGGCGCCGGGGTGGGTGATCGAAGGGTTCCGGGATCAGGGGATTGGTGTCCCAGACGCTGACGCGCAGCCAGTTGCCCTCCATCTGGCGCACACGGAGGGCGGCGGGGCCCTGGGAGTGACGGTAGGCGTTGGTCGCCAGTTCGCTGGCGAGGAGTTCGGCTGTGTCGAGGCGGTCGATCATGCCGTGGCTGGTGAGGGTGGCGCGGAGGGTCAAGCGGGCGACACGTGGGGCCCGGGGGTTGTGGGGGAGATGGATGGCGTACGACCAGGGCGCGTGCGGGGATACCGTGGACACGAAAGTCTCCTGTGGGGAGGTGGAGTTGTGGCCATGTGGTGGCATTGCCGCTCGGTGCGGTGCACTTCCAGTGGCGTGAGTCACACCGTAGCGGTCGAGTTGTAAGGTCTTACAGCGAATCCGAGAAGGTATTTCATCTCCACTCGTGTGGGTGACCCATGGAGCGAGTTCGATGTCGGCCCGTCCCCCTCTGACTCTGTGTCAGCAGCGCCTCGGTGCAGAGTTGCGCAAACTCCGCGAGCGAGCCGGACTTACGTCCACTGAAGCCGCTGCGCTGCTCGGCGGCCCGCAGTCCCGGATCAGCAACATCGAGGCCGGCCGGTACGCGGTGAGTGCTGACCGTGTGCGCGCGATGGCACACAACTACGCTTGCGCCGACGAGGCGTACGTCGAGGCCCTCGCGTCCATGACGGGGGCTCGGGTTCGTGGTTGGTGGGACGAGTACCAAGACGTGCTCGCCCCTGGGCTGTTGGACCTCGCCGAGATGGAGCACCGTGCGACCGGACTGCGCGTCGCCACCGTGATTCACATGCCCGGACTTCTTCAGATCGCTTCCCACGCTCGTGCGGTGATGGCGGAGAGTGTTCCGCCGCTACGGCCGTACGAGATCGAGCACCGTGTCTCGTACCGGATCAAGCGACAGGCGGTCCTGTACGAGGGTGTCCCCACCCCGTACACAGCGATCGTGCACGAAGCCGCCCTCCGGATGGGCTACGGCGGCCGCAAGGTGGCCCGAGAGCAGCTCGATGCGCTGGTGTGTGAGGGAGAGCGCGACAACGTCATCGTCCGGGTGGTTCCGTTCGGTGTGACGTCGTTCCCGTCGTCCGGTCAGTCGATCACGTACGCGTCCGGACCTGTGCGGCAGCTCGACACGGTGGTGCTGGACACGGATCACGGGTGTGAATTCCTCGATGCCGAGGCTCAGTTGGACCGCTACCGGTCGGTCCTTGATCGAATGGAGGCGCAGGCGCTGTCACCCGAGAGGTCCCGTGACCTCATCCGTTGCATTGCTCAGGATCTGTGAGGATGGATGCCCATGCCCAAGCTCGAATGGCGGAAGTCCTCGTACAGTGCTGAGGCAGCCAACTGTGTCTGTGTCGCCTTCGCGTCGGACGGAACCGTGCGACTGCGTGACAGCAAGGTTCCCGAGAGGTTCATCGCTGTCGGAGGTGGAGCCCTGCGCGTGTTCGTCGAGGCGGTGCGGGGCGGAGGAGTGTGAGCCCGCTGTCGTGGCAGTCCTGGCGACGGGGCGCGTGAGCGTTTTTGCGTTCTGAGCGGCAGTGCCGGACGCCCGGGTGTTCCCTCAGGCCTCCAGTTCCGTCAGTTCCCGTGCCAGGTTCCTGCGTGCTCGTTCCTCCCAGGCCGCCGCGCCGTAGGGGGTGCGGAAGAGGCGGGGGAGGGAGAGGAGCTGGCGGAGGATCGCCGCGCGGCCCTGTCGGAAGTCGTCGTCCGGGACGAAGGCGTACTCCTCGCGGACCGCCCGCGTGTACCGCCCGTACGTATCCTCGTTCGTCGCCAGGATCGCCAGGTCCGCGTCGCAGAGGGTCTCGCCGTTGAGGTCGCCGGGCGCCGGGTCGTGGGTGGTCGTCAGGCGCACCAGGCGGGCCACCTCCGCCACCTCGTGGGGGGTGAGGCCCGCCTCCGTGAGGGCCTTCTCGGCCAGGAGCGCCGAGCGTTCCTCGTTCTCCGAGCGGTCCGGCCGGTAGACCGCGTCGTGGAACCAGGCGGCCAGCCGTACCAGCTCCAACTCTCCGCCCTCGCCGCCCTGGTCGGCGAGTTCGTCGATGCGGTCGAGGACCGCCCGCAGGTGGTCGACCGTGTGGTACCTGCGCTGCGGCTCCGCCCAGCGTGCCAGCAGGTTCCGGCCGTACGGCGCCGGGTCCTGGCCCTCGCGGCCGGCGCGGGCGGCGCGCAGGGTGGCGTTCCAGCGTTGGAGCAGGGCGGGGTCCACGGGTTCCGTCATGGCTGCATTGTGCCGCCCCAAGGGTCCGGCTCGCTCGTGTTGCGGGAGTGCCTGAGGGTTCTCAACTCCGCCCTTGTGCCGCCTACGCGGGTGCCTCCGCAGGAGCGTCGTTCCCTACCCGCGCCGCGCAGGGCGTCGGCGGTGCGCTCGTCGTGCCGTCCGTCATCACCCGGCGCAAGGCGATGGCCCATCTCCCCGGCCGGTGCAGGCGGCGCAGCGCGTCTCGTCCCCGAGGGGCCGGAACAGCATCGGCTGGACGTGGGCGCCCTCGCACTCCCGAGTACCGGCCAGCCGCGCCGAGAGCCTCGGCCCGGGTGCTGAGGGTGTGAGCGCTGGGGTTGCGGGGGCCGGGGGTGTGGGGGCGGGCGTCCTGGGGACGACCTCGCGCAGCAGGTAGCGGAGTAGCCCGCCGGGCCGGTGCACGGGAGTACCGGCACCCGGCAGGCCGCGCAGGATGTGCTCGTGGACCTCGGCGGCGGTGTGTCCGGCGGCCAGCCAGCGGGCGGTCAGGTGGGTCAACTCGGTCCGCATGCCGGGCGGGACGTGCCGCAGGGCCGGCGAGAGGAGCGGCAGCGCACCGACAAGGGCACCTGCCTCGTCGAGATGGGTGCCGGTGCCGGTGCTGGACTCGGCGGCCTCCGTGGCCTCCACCGGGTGCAACGGCTGCAACGGCTCCACCGCCGCCGTGGGCGTCTTGGGCGTCCCGGGGCCGACGGACTCGGGCGGACGGTTGGAGGTGTCCTCCTCTGGGTGTTTCTTTGGATGACCGTCGGTGGGCGAGGTCCCCGGTTCACCGACGGCCGGATTGCCGTGACTCGGTGCCACCTGCGGCGACATGCGTAACGTGCTGGTCCGTGGGGGCGTCCCCGCGAGGATCTTGGCGGCCTCGCCCTCGTTCAACGGCACGCTGGAGATGAGCTGTTGGGTGACCCAGAGTCCACCGGCCCCCTGCACGCGCCGCTCGTGGACGAAGCCCTCGTCCTTGAGCTGTCGCTTGGCGCGGGTGAAGGCGGTTGCCCCGATCCGGGCACGTTCGGCGGTGCGGGAGAGCGACTCCCGCGCACCCTGGGGGAGGGAGAGCTGCCAGGTCAGGAGGCGAACGGCGTCGGAGCTGAGACGCGGATGCCGGATGAGCTCGTGGGAGAGCTGGGTGAAGGCGCGCGTGGGCGCGCTAAAGTTCCGGTAGATCACGGTGGACGGTTCTTCCACTAGTGGTTCAGGCCCTCGCCGATGGGTGCGAACCATCGCGGGGGCCGTTTTGCGCGACCGTACCGCAGGGCATATGCCCGTGCCGACACGCAGAGTGAAGAACCGCCCGTACGGGTGACTCTCCCGGCTATGGAGTGCGGAGCCACAGGGGGCGAGGAACGCGCCCACGGACACCGCGATCAGGAAGAGGGACGCTCGGGCGAGGGTGACGTGCTGATGATCCGTACGGCTCCACGCGGAGTCATGCTCGCGCGCTCCTCGGGGCTCGCCGTCCAGCACTGTTCGACCGTCGCCTCCCATACGTGACCGCTGGGACGGGCCAGGGTCAGTACGCCTTCGCGCACCTCGCGGACTTCGCCCGTGAGGGCTCTGGTCGCGTCCGTCACGACATCGCCCTTCTGGTACCTCACCGACGTCATCCTTCCCGCCGGGCCGCATGCAGTACGGCGGTGAGCCGCTTGGCGTTGCTCAGGGTGACGACGCCGAGGCCGTAGAGGTGGACGTCGGTACTGCCCGCGCCGCCGCGCCTGACGTCGCGGTAGAGGCCGTCGGAGGGGAGGCCGGCCGCCTCCATGGCGGCCTTGAGGTCGTGGAACACCTGGGCGGCCTCGGGCTCGGAGACGGGGCGGATCGGGGGAGCGTTCGTGGCGGTGCGCATGGAGGGCTCTCTTTCTGGTCTATCTCCTCCGGGATGACTCCACGATGGCGCGGACAGCCCTACGCTCACCAGGAGTTGGGTTCCCAGGCGCAGGTGAGGAACGTGGCATATGCCAGGAGCGAAGGAGCTGGACCCCGGCGACGGGATCGAGCAGTACCTCGGCAACGTGGTGCGCGAGGCGCGCTTGGCCCTCGGCCGTGAGTGGACGCAGGCGTACGTGGCGACGAAGGCCTTCAGCAGCGGGAGCCGGATCTCCGGGATCGAGCGGGGCGAGGACCCGCCGGACCGTGACCTCGCGAAGAAGCTGGAGGTCGTCCTGCGGCTTCCGCCCGGTTCGCTGGTGAACCTGGTGAAGATCCTCGGTCAGCAGAGTGCTCGGCACTATGCGAAGGCCTTGAGCCGACAGAGCGTACAAAGCTACGCCAAGACGTACATGCGCCGGCAGCTTGAGGCCATCGCTGTCCACGAGTTCTCTGTCGTTGTCCCAGGCTTGCTCCAGACCGCCGGTTACGCTCGCGCCCTGATGGAAACGGGTTTTGCGGGTGACTCGGCTCAGATCGGCGACTACGTACGCACGCGCGTGGAACGCCAGGTCGTGCTTGAACAAGCCGAACCGCCGTGGATGGTCATCGTGCTGCATGAAGCCTGCCTACGCGCTGAGATGGGCGGCAAGCAGGTGATGAGAGAGCAGTTCGAGCATGTTCTCGCCATGTCAGAACGCCCCAACGTGAACATCCAGGTACTTCCCCTCAGAGCGGCATCGGTGGCGGGATCGTTCGCCCTCCTGACCCTCCCTAAGGGGGAGCGCGGCGCGTACACGGAGGGGTTCAGGACGGGCCACTACACAGAGGAACTCGCCGTCGTGATGCGATTTCAGCGCGTTTTCGATCACCTTCGGCAGAATGCGCTGGATGCCCGGACATCCCTCGGACTGCTGCAATCCATGGCGGAGCAATGCGGGAAGTGAGAGCGCCCAGCTGGCACGAAGGCAGATATGGGCGGCCCTCGACAACGACGCCTGCGTCGAAGTCGCCGACAGCCTCCCCCGCGTCCACGTCAGGGACACCAAGGACCACACCAGGGGCGAGCTGACGGCCACCCCGGCCGCCTGGGCCGCGTTCACCGCGTTCGCGGGCGCCCACGCCGTCTGACCCACGCCGCTTGACCCACACCGTCTGACCCGCGCCGTCGCCTCCGGAGGAGCCCTCGGCGCGGCGCCGTGGGCCCGCCGTGGACGTGGGTCCTCGTCGCGTGCGGGGACGCTCGTTCGGCCTTCTCGCCGTGCGGGGGCGGGGGACGGCTGGTGTGCTGGTCGTGACCTGTCCCTCCACGCACGGGAGCACAGCCATGGCCGTGATCGTCACCGTCTCCTTGCCGGGTGTCACGAAGGAGCAGTACGAGTCCGTCAACGAGAAGCTTCTGTCCTCCTCGTTCTGGCCTCCTCAGGGGTTCATCTCCCACGCCGGGGCGCCCGCCGACGGCGGGTGGTTCGTGGTGGATCTGTGGGAGTCGGCCGAGGACTTCGAGGCGTTCACGCAGCAGGCGGGGCCCATGTTCGCGGCGTTCGGCGATGTGGAGTTCCGGCCGACGGTCTACGGTCCGGCGACCAGGATCACGCGCTAGGCAGGACGGGTCCGGGCTCGCGAAATTGCGTTGCCCGGGTCGGGCTTCGCGCGGCACGCTTCCGCGCATGACCTCCCACCCCGTGGCGGACCTCTTCTCCGCCGAAGGACGACTGAAGGCGATCCCGCGCAGGGCCCCGCGCCGCGCGCAGCTGCTCGCCCACCTCGCCGAGACGCTCTTCGACCCCGCCCGCTCCTACAGCGAGCGCGAGGTCAACGAGGCGCTCCTGACCGTCCACGAGGACTTCCCGGCCCTGCGCCGCTACCTCGTGACCGGCGGCCTGCTCTCCCGTACGAGGGACGGCTCCAGCTACCGCCGACAGCAGCAGCCCGGCTCCCTCGGAGGCGCGATCCCGTCCGTCGCGTGACCACCGCGGTGGTGGCCGGCCTGATCGCCGGCTACGGCATCGCGATCCCGGTCGGCGCCGTCGGCGCCTACCTGGTGGCGGTCACGGCGCGCACGAGCTGGCGTACGGGCGCGGGCGCGGCCCTCGGCATCGCCGCGGCGGACGGGGTGTACGCCCTGATCGCGGTCCTCGGCGGCTCGGCGCTCGTACCGCTCCTCACGCCGGTCACGGCCCCGCTGCGCCGGGTCTCGGCGGTGGTCCTCGTGGGCCTCGCCGCCCGCTCCGCGTGGACGGCCGTACGGGCCTACCGCGCGCGGGACCTCGCGAACCGGGACGAGCGCACCGGCCCGCTCACCCCGTGGCGCGCCTTCCTCACGTTCCTGGGCATCACGATTCTGAACCCCATGACCGTGATCTACTTCGTGGCCCTGATCCTGGCGACGGGCCCTTCGGGTCCGGCGACACCCCTGGACCGTACGGTCTTCGTCCTGGCGGCCCTGGCCGCCTCCGCCAGCTGGCAGCTCTTCCTGGCCTCCGGAGGAGCCCTCCTCGGCCGAGGCCTCACCGGCCCCCGTGGCCGGCTCACGACCGCGCTCGTGTCGAGCGCCCTCATCGCGGGGCTGGCGGTCCACCTCGTGAGCTGAGCGAAGGGGCGGCGGGTGGCGCCGACCGCTACCGTCGGCCCTGACGACCGCGGCCCGCGGACCGGGAGGCGAGCAGCGCGCCGGCGACCGTGAGCGCGCCGGCCGCCATGATGCCGCCTCGGGAACGCCAGGACATGACCGACCAGCACGACTGGGCGGACAGCAGCGATCCCGTGCTCAGCCAGGAGCCGACCGAGGCGACGGACGCGGCCGAGCCGACGGAACCGACGGAGAGCACCGAACCGACGGAACCGATGGAGAGCACGGAGCCCGTGGAGCCGATGGAGAGGACGGAGTCCCGGGACCAGAGGGAGAGCAAGGCAGCCATGCCGCGATCGTAGGCACGACGGGCCCGTCCGCGTGTGATCTCCGGCGAACCGGCCCACCGGTCGTGCGTCATCCCCCGTCGGCGCGGGGCGGAGCCGGAGCGTGGACATCTCCGGCCGCCCCTCGGCGATCGCGGTGGAGTCGTCGGGGGCGCGACCCGGTGGAGTACGCCCGGCGGCTGTGGTGGCTGTCGGTGCGTCCGGCCGTGCGGGAGACGAGGGCGACGCGGCGGTCCGTCATGCGCGGGGACCGGTGAACCCGGGCTCCGTGCGTCCCGAACCGATCGTGATTCTTCATTCCTGCGCCTCATGTCATTGCCGCGATCGTCCCCTCGTGCTCTGCCAAGCTGCGAAAGCACCGTTGATTCACGAGGCAGCCAGGGAGCATGAGCGCCGATGCGGGATCGAATCGAGAAGGCCGCTGGTGTCGGGCGGCCGGCGTCCGGAGGAGACGGACCGCAGGCCTGTCGAGCGTGGGGGGTGCCGTACGTGCTCGCCACCGTTCTGCTGACCACGGCCGGCTGCCAGTCGCTGCCGGAGCCCTACGTCCCGCCCCGGCAGAACGCCGCCAAGGGGTACACGTTCTACGTGAGCCCGCACGGCGACGACGACAACGACGGCCTGGCCCCGGAGCGCGCCTGGCGGACCCTGCTCAAGGCCGACGCCGTGACCTACCGGCCGGGCGACCGGCTGCGGCTCCTCGGCGGGGCCCGGCACCGGGGCACCCTCTCGATCGGGTCGCGCGAGGCGGGCAGCGCCGCCAGGCCCGTGGTGATCGAGTCGTACGGCACGGGGCGCGCGACCATCCAGGCGGCGGGCTCGGACGGCATCTCCGTCCACAACACCGGGGGTGTCGAGATCCGCGACATCGCCCTCGTCGGCGACGCCCGCGCGTACACGACGGGTTCCGGCATCAAGTTCGTCAGCGACCGGCCGGACGAGGGGAGGCACGAGCACGTCGTGGTGGCCGACACCGACGTCTCCCGCTTCCGCACCGGCATCACGCTGGCCGGGGCCGAAGCGGGCAGCGGCTTCCGGGACGTCCGGATCACCGACAGCAGGCTCCACGGCAACAGGGACGCCGGGCTTTCCTCCACGGGCCCAGAGTTCGACGCGAAACGACCGGAGTACGCGCACGAGCGGTTGTCCGTCGTCCGCGTCGAGGCGTACGGCAACGACGGCGACCCCAAGGCCGCATCCCGCAACACCGGCAGCGGCATCATGCTCGGCAGCGTCCGTGATGCCAAGGTCCAACGGTCGGTCGCGCATCACAACGGGCGGAAGTCCTCTGCCAGGGCCAAGGAGGGACCGGAGGGGATCTGGGTCTACGACTCCACCCGTGTGGTCGTCGAGCGCAGCGTCGCCTACGCCAACCGCACCGGCTCCCAAGTGGACGGCGGCGGCTTCGGCCTGGACAACAACACGTCCGCGTCGGTCCTCCAGTACAACCTCGCCTACGGCAACGACGGCCCTGGCTACCTCGTCTACACCCGCGAGGCGACCGACGCGCACCGGCAGAACGTCATCCGCTTCAACCTGAGCCACGACGACTCCCGCAAGCTCCCGCTGTACGGGGGGATCGTGGCCTACGGCGGCCGCGTCAGCGATCTCGACATCTACCACAACACGGTGGTCATGAGGGCCACGGGCCGCGACGGGGAGGACGCACCCGCGCTCCGTCTGGACAGGGGGCTGAAGAACGTCAGGGTCAGGAACAACATCTTCGTCACGGACGGCGCGCCCGTGGTGGCCTCGAAGGTGGCGTTCAAGCCCGCCGTGGTGACACTGCAGGGCAACGACTACTTCAGCACGGGCGACTGGCTCGTGCGGTGGGGCGCCGGCAGCTTCCGGGCGCTCGGGGACTGGCGTACGACGGGCGGTCAGGAGCGGTCGGGCTCGACGCCGACCGGGACGGACGCCGATCCCTGCCTGGAAGGCACGACGGCCCCCCTCACGGGTGTGAAGGGGGCCGTGATGCTGGTGCCGGGCTGCCCGAGCGAGCTGACCGAGGCGGCGCTGAACCTCAGATCGCTCGGCGTCGATCCGGGGTCCGTCGACTTCTTCGGCGCGTACCTGCCGCCGACCGCCGCCGCGGGGGCCGCTCAGCCCACGTCGGACGAGTAGACCGAGGCGAGGTCGCCGGCCGCCGCCTGCTGGTTCGGCAGGGCCGGCGGCATCGGCCGCCCCAGCGCCCGCACGGTCCAGCCGGCGGACCGCCAGCGTGTGACGTCGAGCGCGTTGCGCGCGTCGAGGAGCGTGCGGGACGGGGTCACAGCCGCGAGGACGGAGGGGTCGATCGCACGGTAGTCGGCCCATTCGGTCAGGTGCAGGACGAGGTCGGCGTCCTCGCAGGCCTTGGACACGTCGTGGGCGTAGTCCAGGAGCGGCAGTACGGCCCGCGCGTTCTCGATGCCCTCCGGGTCGTGCAGCCTCACCTCGGCGCCTTCCTGGTGCACGGCGGCGGCCACGGCCAGCGCGGGCGAGTCGCGCACGTCGTCGCTGTCCGGCTTGAACGTGGCCCCGAGGACGGCGATGCGCCGGCCGGTGAAACCGCCGCCGACCATGCTCCGGGCGATGTCGACCGTACGCCGCCGCTGACGGGCGTTGATCCTGTCGACCTCCCGCAGGAACGCCACGGAGGAGCCGACGCCGAGGTCGTCGGCGCGTGCCATGAACGCACGGATGTCCTTGGGCAGGCAGCCGCCGCCGAAACCGAGCCCGGCGGAGAGGAACCGGCGCCCGATGCGGGTGTCGTGACCGAGTGCTTCGGCCAGCGTGGTCACATCGGCCCCGGCCGCGTCGCACACCTCGGCCATCGCGTTGATGAACGAGATCTTCGTGGCGAGGAAGGCGTTCGCCGCCGCCTTCACCAGCTCCGCGGTCGCCGGGTCCGTGCCGATGTACGGGACACCGGCGCGCAGCATCGGCTCGTACACGCTCCGCAGGATCCTGTCGGCCCGCTCCGACGAGACCCCCGCGACCAGGCGGTCCGGCCGCAGGGTGTCCTCGACGGCGAACCCCTCCCGCAGGAACTCCGGGTTCCAGGCGACCTCGACGTCCGCGCCGTCCGGGGCGAGCGCGTCGACGCGCGCGGCGATCTGCGCCGCGGTCCCCACGGGCACCGTCGACTTGCCCACAAGGAGGCAGGGGCGGCGCAGATGGGGCGCGAGCCCGTCGACGACGGCGTCGACGTACCGCAGGTCGGCGGCGGGGGAGTCGGGTCGCTGCGGCGTGCCCACGCAGAGGAAGTGGACCTCGCCGAAGTCGGCGGCCTCGCGCAGCGAGGTGGTGAAGCGCAGGCGCCCGGAGGCGAGGGCCCGGGTGAGGATCTCCTGCAGTCCTGGTTCGTGGAAGGGGGTCCTGCCCCCGGCGAGTGTGGCGATCTTCTCGGCGTCGACGTCGACGCCGAGGACCTCGTGTCCGATGTCGGCCATGCACACGGCGTGCACGGCGCCCAGGTATCCCGTTCCGATGACGGTCAGCCGCATGTCGTCAGTCCCTGTCTGGATCTCAGTCCGGGTAGCCGGACGGGTTCAGTTCCTGGAAGCGCCAGGCGTCCTCGGCCATGGCGGTCAGATCCCTCGTGGCGGTCCAGTTCCACGCCCGGGTCACGGCCGTGGGATCGGCGACCAGCGCGGCCACGTCGCCGGGGCGACGGCCGGTGATCTCGTACGGGATCGGTTTCCCGCACGCGCGCCGGAACGCCGCCACCAGTTCGAGCACCGAGGTCCCCCGGCCCGTGCCGAGGTTGAAGACGGTCATGCCCCGGGTGTCGTCGAGGTGCTCCAGCGCGACGCGGTGTCCCTCGGCGACGTCCATCACATGGAGGTAGTCGCGGACGCCGGTGCCGTCAGGGGTGGCGTAGTCGTCGCCGAAGACCCTGAGCCGGTCGAGCCGTCCCGCGGCCACCTGGGCCAGATACGGCATCACGTTGTTCGGAACGCCTCGCGGCACCTCGCCGAGCAGCCCGGACGGGTGCGCCCCGACCGGGTTGAAGTAGCGCAGGGCGAGGGCCGAGAACCCGGGGAGCCGCCGGCAGACGTCGGCGACGATCTGTTCGCAGAGCCACTTCGACGTCGCGTACGGATTGGTGGGGTCCGCCGGGTCGCCCTCGGTCAGCGGCACCTTGTCGGCGTTGCCGTAGACCGAGCAGGAGGAGGAGAACACCAGCCGGTGCACCCCGTGGTCGTGCATGGCGCGCAGCAGCGCCGTCGTACCGCCGACGTTGGTGTCGTAGTACTCGACGGGCTGTTCCACGGACTCGCCGACGGCCTTCCTGGCGGCGAAGTGGATGACGGCGTCGAAGGAGTGGTCAGCGAACACCGTGGCGAGCGCGCGCCGGTCGAGCAGGTCCGCCTCGTAGACGGCGACCGGGGCACGGCCGGCGACCTTCGCGATGCGCTCCACCGCGCCCGGGGAGCTGTTGGAGTAGTTGTCGACGATCACGACGTCGTGACCGTGGTCGAGCAGTTCGACACAGGTGTGACTGCCGATGAAACCGGCGCCGCCGGTCACGAGCACGGTGGAGGAACCGGGCATGGAGCACCTTTCGCGGGGTGGGGGGATGGACGCGGGCGGGGTCACACGACGCCGAGGACTCCGGCGAGGTAGACCGGGTACAGGACGGCCGCCAGGGTGAGCGGGAGCAGGCAGGACGCGCCGGCGAGCAGCGGCAGCCATGCGGTGCCCAGTGCCCGGTGGGCGCGTACACCGGCCGCTCTGGCGGTCTCGACGATGTGCAGCGTCGCCACGGCGAGGGTGACCACGGCGTACGAGAGGGAGCCGAGGATGCTGAGGAAGACATAGCCCGCCGCCGGTCCGGTGAGCTCCCCGACGATCGCCGCGGACGAGAGCCCGAGGCTGATCAGGACGTACGGGAGGACCAGGCGCAGCGGGAGCGGTTCGAGTCCGTCGCGGGACTTGGGCGTCACCTTGAAGGTGATGGGCCGGGGCCGCAGCCGCTGCAGCAGGGCCGCGGCGATCCCCCAGATGACGAACGGCCAGCGGGCCAGGACGAAGAGCCACTGTTCCCAGCTGAACACGGGAGCGTCGTGCGGGCGCAGCAGCCCGCGGCGGCGTGCCAGCAGGGTGAGGAGGACCAGCCACACCGACATCGCCCAGAAGTGTGCGAGGAAGCCGAAGTAGTTGACGTTGATCCAGGAGCCGCCGGTGGCCGCCGCGATCGGGGGCAGCGCCAGGCCGCCGAGCGTCGCCATCGCGAGCAGGGGATAGTACGTGGCGATGAGGCCGAACCTCAGCCGGAGCCTGCGGCTCATCCGGTCCAGGTGCTTCGGCAGTGTGCCGAAGAGCAGGACGGCCAGACTGCGCGACCACTGGAACTCCTGGGTGGCCATCGCGGCGAACGTGAGCGGCCCCTCGCCGTGTGCCTCGGCGTCGATCGCGAACGCCCCGTGCCATCCGGCGGAGTTGAGCAGGAACGTGGTGGAGAAGTCCTCGGCGAGTTCGGGGCCGATCCCGCCGACCTCCCGCAGCGCCTGGGTACGGACCGCGTAGTGGGAGCCGATGCACAGGGGCGCGTACCCCTCGGAGTGTCCGAGCTGGAAGGCCCCGTGGAACACCGCCTCCCGGTACGGCCTGCCGCGCGCCGACCACGAGGCGGCGGCGTTGGAGTCGCAGACGCTGGGGGCGGCGACGTAACCGATCGCCGGGTCCGCGAAGGGCCGCACCACTTCGCTCAGATAGCGCGGGTGGGGCACGTGGTCGCAGTCGAGCTGGGCGACGACGTCGTAGTTCTCGTATCCCCAGTGGTCGTAGAAGTGGGCGAGGTTGCCCTCCTTGCACCGGGTACGCCGGGGCCAGGTGGAGCGGTGGTAGTCGGCCCTGCCGCGTCGGCACGACAGTCCCACCCCGTTCTCCCGGCACCAGGCCTCGATCTCCTCGGTGGGGTCCTCGTCGCAGAGCCAGACGTCGTAGGGGTACGGGAACCTCTGGTCGAGCATCGCCTGGAGCGTGGTCCGGGCGACGTCCCAGTGCTCCGAGGGCGCGCGCGTCACCACGAACGCGGTCCGCAGGCGCGGGACGGCGATCGCCGGGTTGAAGCGTCGCATCCGGAGACAGACGAAGACGAAGTGGAAGGGGAGGACGGTCAGGTAGACGAGGAGCGCGCTGTTCAGGATCAGCCCGGCCCAGCCGACCCGGTGCTCCGGCTGCAGCCACCAGGCCCAGAACCAGACGAGGCCGGCCAGCCAGCCGATGCTCAGCAGGGTCACCTTGAGCCGGTCGGCTCGCGGGAACTGGCAGACGAAGCTGTCGGCTCAGGTCGACGCGGCGCGTGGGGGGTGTGCGAACTCCGGCCCGTCGGGGGAGACGCGGACGACGTTCCCGGCGGAGAGCTCCTGGATCTCGTCCCGGAGCGCGTCGGGCGGTGTCGCGGCGATCGTGGTGGTGATCGGCGCGGTGTGCGTGCCGGTCTCGGGGACAGGGCCTGGCGGGGCCTGCGTCATGAGTGTGCTCCGGGAGGATCTCGCGTGGAGTCGGTCGTCGGTGGGTGCGGGCGCGCCGGGTCCGGAGTCCGGTCAGCCGACGGGAACGGTGTCCTGCTGGCCGACGGGAACGGTGTCCTGCCGGCCGCCCCGGATCGCCGCGGCGCCCACGGTGATGTCCTCCGGACGGGCTCGGAACCAGGCGACGGTCCTGCGCAGCCCTTCCTCGACCGTCACTTCGGGGTCCCAGCCGAGGTGTTCCTGGGCGCGGGTGATGACCGGGCGCCGGCGGGTCGGGTCGTCCGTGGGAAGCGGGTGGTACTCGACCTGCGACATCGAGCCGGTGAGTTCAAGGACGAGGTCCGCGAGTTCGGCCACGGTGCGCTCCTCGGGATTCCCGAGATTGACCGGGCCGGTGGCCGAGGAGTCCAGCATGGCGACGATTCCGCGGATCAGATCGTCGACGTAGCAGAAGCTGCCTGTCTGCTTGCCGTCCCCGTAGACGGTGAGCGGTTCACCGGCGAGTGCCTGCGTGATGAAGCTGGAGACGACCCGGCCGTCGTGCGGGCGCATGCGGGGGCCGTAGGTGTTGAAGATGCGGACGATCCCGACGTCGACGCCGTGGCTGCGGTGGTAGGCGAGCGAGACGGCCTCGGCGAACCGCTTGGCCTCGTCGTACACGCTGCGGGGACCGACCGGGTTGACGTTGCCCCAGTACTCCTCGGTCTGGGGGTGGATCAACGGGTCGCCGTAGACCTCGCTGGTGGACGCGAGCAGGAAGCGGGCTCCGTGGCGCTGGGCCAGGCGCAGCATGTTCTCCGTGCCGCGGCTGCCGACGGCGAGGGTCTGCAGCGGTCGGCGGAGGTAGTCGGGCGGGGACGCGGGGCTGGCGAGATGGGCGACGGCGTCGAGCCGGTCCGGGACCTCCACGTCCTCGCACACGTCGGCGAGGAGGAATTCGAACTCGGGAAATTCATACAGATGTGCGATGTTCTCCGGTTTACCCGTGCTGAAGTCGTCGATGCACACCACGGCGTCTCCACGCCTCAGTAGTGCCTCGCACAGGTGCGACCCCAGGGATCCGCCGCCACCGGACACGGCAACGCGCATGGCTTCTCTCCAAGGATGACAGGAACGAGCGGACGGCGGTTTCTGAACTGACCGCGAGAAAATCCTGTGGGCACATAGAACGCTTTCCTGATTGACCGTCAGGTCGGGTTTCCGCTGTTCGGGTGCCACGCGAATGGGGGCACGACCCGGCCGAGCCCGGTGCGACGTCGCTGTCGTGCGGCGCAGGCCGCTCGGGCGCACGGCCGGGCGTGCGGATCGTTCACTCGGCCGTGTGGCGGTCGTGCCGCGCGCGTCGGGGTGCCGCTCTCGCCCTCGGTCGAGCGGGCCCCGCCGGACCCTGCCGGACCCTGCCGCACGGCACGTCGTCCGGTACGTCGCCCGGCACGTCCCCCCGCCCGGGTGAACGCCCGCGCCCGTGAGTCGGATCACGTGTGCGGCGTTTGCCCCCAGATCTTCGGCCAATCCTTGACGCTGTGTGAGATACCGGGGTTCAATCCGGCGACTCATTGCGATCTTCAGACGCAAACGATGGGGGTGGAGACGTGGGGTCTGGCAGACAGCTTGGCAGATCGCGTTACAGACAGGGGAGTTCACGGACCGGTGGGGCCGCTGTGGCGCTGGCGACAGCGGCGTCCGTCCTCTTCGGGGTGATCCCGGCCGGTACCGCCCTGGCGGCGGAGAAGACCGAACCCGCCGGGGCGACCGCGACGACCGGGACGTCGGACGCGGGTCGCGCGCTGAAGGAGGCCAAGGCCTCCGGGCACCGGGTGGAGGTGACGAGCGAACGCTCCGAGCGGACCACCGTGTTCGCGAATCCGGACGGCTCCACCTTCACCCTGGAGGAGTCGGTCGTCCCCGTGCGCGTCGCCGCGCCGGGCGGTGGCTGGCGGACGCCTGACGCGACGCTGGTCCGGCGGTCCGACGGATCGATCGGACCGAAGGCCGCCGCGGCGGAGATGTCGTTCTCACGCGGCGGGAGCAAGGACGCGCTGGTCTCGATCGCGGAGTCCGGGCGCTCGCTGGCCTTCGAGTGGCCCGGCAAGCTGCCCACCCCCCGTCTTGAGGGCACGAGCGCGGTCTACCCGGACGTGCTGCCCGACGTGGACCTGAAGGTCACGGCGACGGTGGAGAGCTTCCAGCACGTGCTCGTCGTCAAGACGCCGAAGGCGGCGGCCGATCCCAAGCTCAGGTCCCTGACGTTCGGCCTGCGCACCCAGGGGCTCTCGGTCCGCAAGAACGCGTCCGGCGCGCTGACCGCCGTCGACGGCGACGGCCGCACGGTGTTCAAGGCACCGCCGGCCCAGATGTGGGACTCGGCGGGCAGGGGCGCGGCCGGGCGGTCCACGCCGGCACTTCTGAAGGGGACGGCCCGCAACCTGGTGGCCGCCCCGTCGGCGCCGGGAGAGCCCGGTGCCTCCGTCGACGCCTCCGAGACCGCCCCCTCCGGCACCGGGCGCGCGCCCGGCCAGGGGGACAAGGTCAAGCGGATGGGCGTGAAGCTCACCAGGAACTCCCTCGCCGTCGTGCCGGACGCGGCGATGCTGTCGAGCACTCCCGCCGCCGCGTTCCCGCTGTTCATCGACCCCACGGTGACCTGGGGCGAGGCGGAGCGGACGCTGCTGCGCAGTGACGGCTACGAGTCGTACGGCTGGGGCAACGGCAGCGACAACCGGGGTATGGGCGCGGGCAAGTGCGGTACCTGGAACGGGTACTACTGCGGGCCCGGCTACGTGCAGCGGCTGTACTTCGAGTTCTCCCCGGCCAGCCTCAAGGGCAAGAACGTGCTGGACGCCACGTTCCGGGTGACCGAGCCGTGGGCGTTCCAGTGCGATCCGCGTACGGTCGACCTGGTCCGCACCGACAACATCTCCTCGTCCACCACCTGGTCCTCGCGGCCCAAGGAACTGGACTGGATGGTCGACCGGAGCGTCTCGGCGGGCCGTGGTTCGCTCTGCGACCCGGACTCGCCGGACGCGCCGATCGAGTTCAACGACAACCCGGCCGAGACGAACGAGAACCTCACCCCGACGGTGAAGTCGTTCGCGGCGGGCAAGTTCTCCCGCCTCACGCTGGAGATCCGCGCGCACGACGAGTCGGACACCTCCGCCTGGAAGCGGTTCAGGAACGACGCCGTCCTCGCCGTGAAGTACGTGGCACTGCCCGCGCTGCCCACCGGTGTGGGTGTGGTCAGCGGCAACGGCACGGTCTGCCCGACGAACTCCAACGACCCGGCCGTCATCAGCGACCCGACGCCTGCCGTCAACGGCCGGCCGCAGACCGCGGCGGGCGGTGAGTCCGGCGCCAACCTGCGGATCCGGTGGCGTACACAGAAGTGGGACGGCTCCGCGTGGGTGACCGCGCACACCGATGTCGACGGCCCGAGCAGCGGGTACACCGGTGACAACGTCAACCAGACGAAGAGCCTGCCGACCCTGGCCGAGGGCGTGAAGTACCGGCTCCTCGCGCTGACCATGTCGTACTACGAGGACGGCTCCAACCGGCTGAACACCGGCTACACGACGCCCTGCTACTTCACCATCGACACCACGGCACCCAAGGCGCCCAAGATCACGATGGGGACGCCGTACACCGAGTGCCTGCCGAACTCGTGCGTCGCCGCAGGCGGCCCGGGTGTCTCCTCGCTGGTCACCTTCACGCCCGCCGTCGGCGACACCAACATCACCAACTTCCAGTACCGCACCACGGAGCAGGCCGCCTGGACCAACAAGTGCAGCCCCGGCGTCCCCTGCATCTTCAAGGCCACCGTCACACCGGACCGCTCCGGCACGCACCGGCTGTACGTGCGCGCCGTGGACTCGCTCGGCCGCGCCGGAGCCCAGCAGGTCATCGACTACCTCGTCGCCGCCGGTGAGGGCCCCGTGGGCCGGTGGAGCTTCGGCGAGGCCTCCGGTGCCGCCGTCGACAGCGGTGCCGACGCCACCCGCCAGGACGCCACCCTCTCCGGGTCGGCCGTCCGGGACGACCGGGGCCGCCGCGGGGTGCTGACCACCGACGAGGCCGGCGTCCCGCTGCCTGGCGGCCCGGTCACCGACCGCGGTCTGCTCCTGAACGGCACCGGCCACGCGGCCACCTCCGCCCCCGTCCTGGAGACCCGCTCCGGGTACTCGTTCTCCACCTGGGTCCGGCTGGACAGCAAGGACGCCACGGGTGTCGTCCTCTCCCAGGACGGCACCAACTACAGCCCCTTCGTGGTCACCTACGAGAAGCCTTACGACACCTGGTACTTCGGGGTGAAGGAGAAGGACGAGGTCACGGCCGACGCGTACTGGGGCCGCAAGGCCGTCACCCCGGCCCGGATCGGCGTGTGGACGCACCTCGCCGGCACGTACGACCCGGCGGCCAAGAGGCTCCAGCTGTTCGTGAACGGGAAGCTGGAGGCGGTCAACACCAACGTGGTCGGCTCCTGGTCGGCGACCGGCCCGATGCAGTTCGGCCGCTACAAGTACAACGGCCAGTACGGTCTGCCGTTCAAGGGCAGCATCGACGAGGTCGCGGTCTGGCAGCGGGTCCTGTCGGCGCAGGAGATCGCCGACGAGGCGAAGCTGCTGACCTCGCAGACGTACGCGGGCGCCGAACTCGTCGCCGACTGGAACGCGGCCGACGCCACCGGCGCCACCGTGCCCAACTCGGCCGCCGGGTACGGCCCGGCACTGACCCTGTCCGGCGGCGCCACCGTCGCGGGCGGCGAGATCGTCCTCGACGGCGTCGACGACGCGGCCACCGCCGCCGGGCCGCTCCTGGACGACATGGGATCCTTCACGGCGACGTCGACCGTACGGCTGGACAGCGCGCAGCTGCTGACCAAGCCCGTCGGCCACACCGGCCAGGTCTTCGGCCAGCGGTCGGCGAACGGGTCGGCCTGGGGCTTCTGGTTCCAGCTGACCGGCAAGGACACCGCTCTCGACCCGGAGACCATGGAGGAGACGACCACTCCCGTCGGCAAGTGGCACTTCGGGCGGCTCAACTCCGACGGAACCTTCTCCTCGGTCGTCTCCGACGAGGTCGCGGCCATGGACAGCCTGGTCCGGCTGACCGGCGTGTACGACGCGCAGGACGGCACCATCAGCCTCTACCTGGGCCACAACCAGAACGGCGAGGCCAAGGCGTTCACCGCCCAGGTCGGTTCCGGTGACTTCGCCCTCGGCAAGGGCTTCACCTCCGGCGCGTGGGGCCACCACCTGCCCGCGCGGATCGCCGAAGTACGGCTCTGGGCCGGGGCGATGGCGAGCCCGGACCAGATCGAGACCACCGTCGGCGACTGACCGACGGCTCTGAGGGGCGGGTGGTTTCCGGACCGGAGGCCACCCGCCCCTGGTGTACCCACGCGTCCGGCGCACCGGTGCGTGGTCTGTTCCCCAGTTCCCTTCGGAAGCCGGTTCCGGTTCGTGGTTCCGGTGTTTCTCTCACGTTCACAGGGGTGGATCCACAGATGTCGACAGGCATGGGCAGATTCGACAGAGGGGGCGGTGGCGGCGGTCGCCGCGCACGGACCCTCGCGGCCGCGCTGGCGTTGGCGCTGGCCGTACCGGTCGGCTGGACGCCGGTCGCCCAGGCGGCGGGCCCCGGCGGCCTCGGCCGTCCCGACGTACCCGAGCAGCGGGTCAGCAAGGTCAGGGAGATCACGGGCGGCGGTGCGAAGAAGGCCCGCGACCTGGTCGCGAGGGAGCGGAGGGCCAACGACGGCCAGGCCGCGAAGGCCGCCCAGGAGCAGCGGGCCGCCTGGCCGTCGCGCGGTTCGGCGGAGCTGCCGCTCACGGCGGGCAGGGCGCGCAGCGCGGAGCCCGGCGGGCTGCCGGTGACGCTGACCCCGAAGCCGGGCAAGGCCGGCTGGGCGCCCGGCGCCGACGCGCGGGTGACCGTCCTCGACCAGCAGGCGACCCGCAGGGCGGGAGTCACCGGTGTCCTGCTGACCGCCGAGGCCGACACCGCCGGCACGGCGAAGGTCACCGTCGACTACGGCTCCTTCGCCTCCGCCGTCGGCGGCGGCTGGTCCGGGCGGTTGCGCCTGGTGACCCTGCCCGCGTGTGCGCTGACCACCCCGGCGAAGGCCGAGTGCCGGACGCAGACCCCGGTGACGTCGCACAACGACCGGGCCGCGCAGACCGTGTCGGCCGACCTCGCGCTCGCCGAAGCCGCCGGCGGCCCGTCCACCCAGCTGCTGACCGCCCCGGCCGCCGCCTCCGGCGCGACCGTGTTCGCGCTCACCGCGGACGGTGTCGGCGGCGGCGAAGCCGCCAACGGCTCGGGCGACTTCGCGGCGACCCCGCTCGCCGCGTCGTCCTCCTGGGAGGCCGGCTCCGGCTCGGGCTCCTTCACCTGGAACTACGGCTTCACCCTGCCGCCCGCCGCGGCCGGCCCGGCGCCCTCCCTCGCGCTCTCCTACGACTCCGGTTCGGTCGACGGCCGCACCGCGACGTCGAACAACCAGGGCAGCGCCGTCGGTGAGGGCTTCTCGCTCGGTGAGTCCTACATCGAGCGCAGCTACGGCAGTTGTGACGACGACGGGCACAAGGACGTCCACGACCGCTGCTGGAAGTACGACAACGCCCGGCTCGTCCTCAACGGCAGGTCCGACCGGCTGGTCAAGGACAAGACCAGCGGCGCGTGGCACCTGGAGGGCGACGACGCCTCCACCGTGACCCGTCACACCGGCGCCGACAACGGCGACGACAACGGCGAGTACTGGACCGTCGTCACCGCCGAGGGCACCACCTACACCTTCGGCAGGAACAAGCTCGACGGTGCCGGCACCGAGCGCACCCACAGCACCTGGACCGTCCCCGTCTTCGGCGACGACACGGGCGAGCCGGGCTACGACAAGGGCACCGCGTTCGCGGACCGGGCGCTGACCCAGGCCTGGCGCTGGAACGTGGACCTCGTCGAGGACCCCTCCGGGAACGCCTCCACGTACTGGTACACCGCCGAGTCGAACTACTACGAGAAGAACAAGGCCACCAAGGCCAGCACCTCGTACGTCCGGGGCGGCTACCTCACCGAGGTCAAGTACGGCCTGCGCAAGGGCGCCCTGTTCACCGACACCGCCGACGCAAAGGTGACCTTCGGCCACGCCGAGCGGTGCACGGTCTCCGACTGCGGCTCGCTGACCGACGCCACCTCCGACAACTGGCCGGACGTCCCCTTCGACGCGATCTGCTCCAAGGACGACACCGACTGCAAGTCCGGCGGCCCGTCGTTCTTCTCCCGCAAGCGCACCACGAGCATCGACACCTTCTCCTGGAACGCCGGCAAGAACGCCTACGACCCGGTCGACTCCTGGGCGCTGAACCAGAAGTACCTGGACGGCGGCGACATCGGCGACAGCTCCGACCACGTGCTCGCGCTCCAGTCGATCGTGCGCACCGCCAAGGCGGGCACCGCGATCGAGCTGAAGCCGGTCTCGTTCACGTACCACATGCGGCCCAACCGGGTGGACGGCACGGACGACATCCTGCCGCTGACCCGGCCCCGGATCTCCACCGTCACCTCCGAGACCGGTGCCATCACCACCGTGTCCCTGTCCGCGCCCGAGTGTGTCCGCGGCGAGGTCCTCGCAGCCGCCCCCGACACCAACACCCGTAGTTGCTACCCGCAGTTCTGGAACATCAACGGGGCCGAGGACGCCTCGATCGACTGGTTCCACAAGTACCGGGTACTGGCCGTCACCGTCTCCGACCCGGCCGGCCAGAACGACACCGTCGAGAACTCCTACGAGTACAGCGGTGCCGCCTGGCACCACAGCGACGAGCCCTTCACCCCGAAGGACGAGCGGACCTGGTCCGACTGGCGCGGCTACCGTCAGGTCACCGCGTACGGCGGCGCCCTGAACACCACCCGCTCCAAGACCGTCTCCCTGTTCTTCCAGGGCATGGACGGCGACAAGAAGAAGGACGGCACCACCAAGTCCGTCAGCCTCGCGCCGCTCTCCACGCCCGCGCTCGGCGTGGCCTCCGTCGCCGACACCGACGCCTTCCAGGGCAAGCTGCGGCAGAAGGTCACGTACGACGGAGCCACCGCCATCGGCGCGGAGGTCCACAAGCCGTGGCTGAAGGAGACCGCCCGCCAGGACGTCCCCGACGCCGCCGACCACGTCGCCCGCTTCGTGCGCGTCGGCGAGTCCACCAGCTACACCCTGCTCACCGCGTCGAACACCTGGCGCGCCCACACCACCGTCACCGACCACGACGCGTTCGGCATGCCGTACAAGGTCGAGGACCGGGGCGACGACGCCAAGAGCGGCGACGAGACCTGCGAGTACACCTGGTACGCCAGGAACACCTCCATCGGCCTCGTCTCGCTGGCCTCCCGTACCCGGACCGTCGGGCGGTCCTGCACGGTCGCCGACGCCGACCTCGACCTGCCCGCCGACGGCACGCGCCGCGGTGACGTGCTCTCCGACACCGCCACCGCCTACGACGGTGCCGCGTGGTCGGCAACGATGAAGCCCACCAAGGGCCTGGCGACCTGGACCGGGCGGGCCAAGAGCTACGGGACGGACAACCAGCCCGTCTGGCAGAAGCTCTCCACCACCGGCTACGACACCCTCGGCCGCCCGGTCAGCCTCGCGGACGCCCACGACAAGGCGACCACGACCGCCTACACCCCGGCCGACCAGGGCCCGCTGACGAAGACGGTCACCACCGACCCCAAGGGCTTCAGGACGACGACCTTCCTGGACGCGCGCCGTGGCCAGCCGCAGCGCAGCTACGACGCCAACCTGAGGAAGACCGAGACCGCGTACGACGCCCTCGGCCGTCTCACCGACGTCTGGCTGCCCGACCGCAACCGGGCCGGCGGCTACGCGCCCAGCCAGAAGTACACGTACAGCATGTCCAACACCAAGCAGTCGTGGGTCTCCACGGCGAGGCTGAAGAAGGACGGCACCACCTACAACACCTCGTACACGATCTTCGACGCGCTGCTGCGCCCGCTGCAGATCCAGGCGCCCACTCCGGACGGCGGCCGGCTCCTGACCGACACCCGCTACGACTCGCGCGGCCTCGCCTACGAGTCGTACGAGGAGATCTTCGACACCACCTCGACCCCGAACGGCACCTACACGCGGGCCGAGTACGGCGAGGCGCCCAAGCAGACCGAGACCGTCCTCGACGGCGCCGGCCGGGCCACGACCAGCACCCTGCTCGTGTACGGCGTGAAGAAGTGGTCGACGTCCACCACGTACACCGGTGACTCGACCGCCACCACCGCCGCCGAGGGCGGCACCGCGACCCGGACGATCACCGACGCGCGCGGCCGCGCCGTGGAGACCCGCGAGTACGCGGGGCCGCTGCCGACCGACACGCAGTACGGCGGCGCCCTCGGTGTCACCTACGCGTCCACCCGCTTCGGCTACACCCTGGACGGCAAGCAGACCGGGGTGACCGGCCCCGACGGCGCCCAGTGGACCTACACGCACGACCTGTTCGGGCGCGAGCGCGTGGTCGGCGACCCCGACAAGGGCTCCTCGACCACGTACTACGACGCGCTCGACCGGCCGACCAAGGTCACCGACCCGCGTGGCACGGTCGTCACCGGCTACGACGAGCTCGGCCGCGTCACCGGCACCTGGACCGGTTCGGTCACCGACGCCAACCAGCTCACCGGATACACCTACGACACCGTCCTCAAGGGCCAGCGGGCCAGTGCCACCCGCTACGTCGGCGGCAAGACCGGCCAGGCGTACACGCGGTCGGTGACGGCCTACGACACCATGTCCCGGCCCACCGCCTCGACCCTCACGCTGCCCGCGACCGATCCGCTGGTGACCGCCGGGGTACCCGCGACCCTCTCGTACAGCAGCTACTACAACATCGACGGCTCGCTGCAGAACACCACCGAGCCCGCGCTCGGCGGACTGGCCTCGGAGACCGTCGCCTACGGGTACGACGACCTCGGTCTCGTCACCTCGATCAGCGGCTCCACCGGCTACCTCCTCGGCGTCGACTACTCGGCCCTCGGCCGGGCCCAGCAGCTGACCCTGGGCACGGCGAACACCGAGGCCGTGAAGAAGACCTACGTCACGAACACCTACGAGGAGGGCACCGGCCGGCTGACGCGCTCGCACGTCACCGACCAGACCCACCCGTACATGCTCCAGGACCTCAACTACACCTTCGACCTGTCCGGCAACATCACCTCGATCACCGACCCGACGCTGCTCGGCGGCGCCGGCAAGGCCGAGACCCAGTGCTTCGCATACGACGGCCACCGCCGGCTCACCGAGGCCTGGACCCCGTCCTCGCAGAAGTGCTCCGACCCGCGCAGCGCGGCGTCCCTGTCCGGCCCGGCGCCGTACTGGGACTCGTACACGTACAACACCGCGGGCCAGCGCACCTCCGTCACCTCGCACAAGAGTGCCGGCGACACGAAGACGACGTACTGCTGGACCGCCCGTAAGCACACCCTGAACGGCACCAGCACCAGCGGAGACTGCGCCGCGCCCGACCGCTCCTACGTCTACGACGACACCGGCAACACCACCAGGCGTCCCGGCGCCACCGGCGCCCAGGACCTGAAGTGGTCGGAGTCCGGCCAGCTCACCAAGGTGACCGAGGGCGCCAAGGCCACGGACTACCTCTACGACGCCGACGGCACCCTGCTCGTCCGGGCCACCAGCGGCGGCGAGCGGATCCTGTGCGCGGGCGCCACCGAGGTGCACCTGCGGGCCAACGGCACCACCTGGGCCCAGCGTTCGTACGCCTCCGGCAGCATGAACGTCGCCGTCCGCACCAACCAGTCGGGCGCCCAGAAGGTGTCCTACCTGGCCGGTGACCACCACGGCACGCAGAGCCTGGCCGTCGGCTCGGACAGCAACCAGACGTTCACCAAGCGGTACACCGGCGTCTTCGGCGAGAACCGCGGCACCGTCACCGGGGTCGCCTGGCCGGACGACAAGGGCTTCCTCGGGAAGACCACCGACGTCACCACCGGTCTGACGCACGTCGGCGCCCGCCAGTACGACCCGTCCATCGGGCAGTTCATCAGCGCCGACCCCAAGCTGACCCTGGACCAGGCCCAGTCGCTCAACGGGTACGCCTACGCCAACAACAACCCGGTCTCCCAGTCCGACCCGACCGGCGAGAGGGTGCCCGAGTGCGACAACCCGAGCAAGTACGGGATCACCTGTAAGGGCGGCATCCCGGTCTCCAGCGGCGGCGGCGCTCCCTGCCCCAGCCTGACCAACCCGCAGTGCCCTGAGTACCAGGGCGGCGGCGGTGGCGGCGGTGGCGGTGGCGGCGGTGGCGGCGGCGGCGGTGGCGGTGGCGGCGGTGGCGGTGGCGGCGGTGGCTGCGACGCCGCCTGCCAGCGCGCGCTGAACCACATCGCCAAGAAGTGGAAGGGCGGCCTCTACCAGGCGCTCGGTGTCGACCTCAAGAAGTACGTCCAGGTCCTCACCCACGAGACCACCCCGTGCGTCGAGGGCGCCATGGTCTCCTCCGGGGTCGCGGCGGGCTGTGCCGACGTCGCCGGCATCGGCTCCACCGACACCTGGAACGACCTGCTCAACGAGTGGCTGAACGGAAAGGGCGGCAACCGGGCCTTCGGCGTCGGCAGCTTCATGACCCAGCAGCTCGCCGCCAACAAGCACAGCCTCAACGTCATCAACCAGCTCAAGAGCCAGATCGAGTCCGCCGACTACGACATCGACCCGGCCAAGCTCGGAGGCAGATCCTCCTACAAGGACCCCAAGACCAACTTCTTCAACGACATCACCGGCATGCTGACCGACGGGGCGAAGGGGTCGGGGGTTCCCGAGGCGTTCATGGGCTCCTACGATCAGATCCACCAGGTCATCAACGTCAACAAGCGCGAACGCTCCTTCACGGTCGCCTTCGCCGCCTACAACGAGACCGGTACGGAATCCCTGACGCACCTCATCCCGGACATCGGGCAGGGCAAGCAGATGGGCACCCTGCACCAGACCTACTACTGGACGATCACGGTCGGTCCGTGACCGGCCGCTGACCGACGATGAGAGAGGGGACGGAAGTGGCAGTGCCTGTGCTGGACCGTCTGCCCGTACGGGCCCGAGGCTCGGTGCACCGGGCGTTCCGCGTGCTCGCGCTGCTGCTCCTGCTCGCCGCGGCCGTCGACCTGCTGTCGAACCTGGTCCCGCGCCAGGCCTCGATGCGGGAGCTGCTCGACGACGTGCGCGCCGGCCGGACCTCGGTGGTCCACGTGTTCTACACCGCACCCGACGCGGTCGGCGTGCGGTGGACCACCGGGTTCGCCGGCGACAGGGAACTCACCCACCGCTTCGCGACCCTTCCGGGGGGCGAGGGCGGTGAGGCCGAGTTCGAGGAGCTCGTGCGGGACGAGCTCGGCACCACACCGGTCGCGTTCGACCGTAAGGATCCGCTGGAGAGGCTGGGCGGGCTCGCCTCTCTGGTCCCGGTGCTGTACTGGCGGTTCATATCCACCACCTGGCTCGCCTGGGCCGTCCTCGCGGCCGGGGTGGCCGTGCTCGCCGACATCGTCGCGCGAGCACGGCTCCGGGCGCCGAGCGCCGGATACTGGCTGACCGCGTGCCTGGTGTTCGGAGCGGGATTCCCCGCCTACCTGTGGTCGGAGCCGGCGGCGCTGTGGCGCCCGGCGGCGGACGGCCGCATCACCGGCGGCGGAGTCGTGGGCCGTACGGCCCTGTGGGCCGCGGGCTTCGCGGCGCTCGCTGTGACGATGGTCGCGATGCGCTGACCACGGCGCACCGCTGCGCGACGGCGCCGTGGTCGGGGGAGGCTCAGCCGCCCCCGGCCACGGCGCTCACGCATGTGGGTCACCTGTCGGCGGCCTGGAAGCCACGCAGGCGCAGGCTGTTGCCGACCACGAAGACCGAGGAGAAGGCCATCGCGGCGCCGGCGATCATCGGGTTGAGCAGTCCGGCCGCGGCGAGCGGCAGGGCGGCCACGTTGTAGGCGAAGGCCCAGAAGAGGTTCGAGCGGATCGTGCCGAGGGTGCGGCGCGAGAGCCGGATCGCGTCGGCGGCGGCCCGCAGGTCTCCCCGTACGAGGGTGAGGTCGGCGGCCTCGATGGCGGCGTCCGTGCCGGTGCCCATCGCCAGACCGAGGTCGGCCTGGGCGAGCGCCGCGGCGTCGTTCACGCCGTCGCCGACCATGGCGACCGAACGGCCCTCCGCCTGAAGCCGCTTGACGACGTCGACCTTGTCCTGGGGCATGACCTCGGCGATGACCTCGTCGATGCCGACCTCGGCGGCGACGGCCTCGGCGACGGCCTTGTTGTCACCGGTCAGCAGGATCGGGGTCAGTCCGAGGGCGCGCAGCCGCCGGATCGCCTCGGGGCTGGTCTCCTTGACGGCGTCGGCGACCTCCAGGACCGCGCGGGCCGCGCCGTCCCAGGCCACGGCGATGGCGGTCCTGCCGGTCTTCTCGGCCGCGTCCATCGCGGACTTGAGCCCGTCGGGCAGCCCTATGGCCCAGTCTTCGAGCAGCTTCTCGCGGCCGACGAGGACGGCGTGCCCGTCGACCACGCCCTGGACGCCGAGCCCGGGGATGGCGGCGAAGTCCTCGGGGGTGGGCAGCGTGCCGACCCTGGCGGCGGCACCGGTGGCGACGGCCTGGGCGATGGGGTGCTCGGAGGAGTGCTCCAGGGCGCCCGCGAGGCGCAGGACGTCGTTCTCGCTGACAACGCCGTCGCCGTCGGCGGTGTGGACCTTGACGAGGGTCATCCGGCCGGTGGTGACGGTGCCGGTCTTGTCCAGGACGATCGTGTCGACCTTGCGGGTCGTCTCCAGTACCTCCGGGCCCTTGATCAGGATGCCGAGCTGCGCGCCGCGGCCGGTGCCGACCATGAGCGCGGTCGGGGTCGCGAGGCCGAGGGCGCAGGGGCAGGCGATGATCAGTACGGCGACGGCGGCGGTGAACGCGGCCGTGAGCCCGGATCCCGTACCGAGCCAGAAGCCGAGCGTGCCGAGCGCGAGCGCGATGACGACCGGTACGAAGACGGCCGAGATCCGGTCGGCGAGCCGCTGGGCGGCGGCCTTGCCGTTCTGCGCGTCCTCGACCAGCCTGGCCATGCGGGCGAGCTGGGTGTCGGCGCCGACACGGGTGGCCTCGACGACGAGCCGGCCGCCGGCGTTCAGGGTGGCGCCGGTGACGGAGTCGCCGACGGAGACCTCGACCGGCACGGACTCGCCGGTGAGCATCGAGGCGTCGACGGCGGAGGAGCCCTCGACGACGGTGCCGTCGGTGGCGATCTTCTCGCCGGGGCGGACCAGGAACCGCGTCCCGACCTGGAGTTCGGCGGTCGGCACGGTGACCTCACGGTCTCCGCGCAGGACGGTGACCTCCTTGGCGCCCAGCTGCATCAGCGCCTTGAGCGCGGCGCCCGCCTTGCGCTTGGACCGGGCCTCGAAGTACCGCCCGGCCAGGATGAAGGCGGTGACACCGGCGGCGGCCTCCAGGTAGATGTTCCCGGCGCCGTCGGTGCGGGCGATGGTGAACTCGAAGGGGTGCGTCATGCCCGGCGTACCGGCGGTCCCGAAGAACAGCGCCCACAGGGACCAGAGGAACGCGGCGATCGTGCCGACCGAGATCAGGGTGTCCATGGTGGCCGCGCCGTGCCGGGCGTTGGTCCAGGCGGCCTTGTGGAAGGGCCAGGCCGCGTAGACGACGACCGGCGCGGCGAGGGTGAGGCTGAGCCACTGCCAGTACTCGATCTGGAGCGCCGGGATCATGGCCATCGCGATGACGGGGACGGCGAGGGCGACGGCGGTGGTCAGCCGCTGCCTGAGGGGCCGCAGCTCCTCGTCGGCCCGCTCGTCGTCGGTGGGCCCTTCCTCGCCGCCGGACTCGGCGCGCGGGGGAGCGGGCTCCTCGGCGGTGTAGCCGGTGGCCTCCACGGTGGCGATCAGGTCCTGGACGGAGACGCCCGCGTCGAGGGTGACCTTCGCCTTCTCGGTGGCGTAGTTGACGGTGGCCTCGACCCCGTCCATGCGGTTGAGCTTCTTCTCGATACGGGCCGCGCACGAGGCGCAGGTCATGCCGCCGATGGCGAGCTCGACCTGGGCGGCGCCCGGAGTGGTCGTGGTCATTCCTGCACACCTCTTTCTTGGGGCTCGGTTCGCCTCCGCACGCCTCGCTCGCCTCGGCCGCCGCATCCCCGAAGGTTTCCGGGCGGGGGCCGGGGCCCAGGGGGACGGGCCCCGGCGTCCGGGTCGGGCTCGGGCCGGACGGTCAGGCGCGGCCGGTGAGTTCGTAGCCGGCGTCGTCGACGGCGGCGGAGATCGCGGTGTCGTCGGGGTCGCCGCCGGTGGTCACGGTCACCAGGCCGCGGGCGATGTCGACGTCCACGGAGACGACGCCGGCGAGCGCGGAGACGGAGGTGGTGATCGCGGTCCTGCAGTGTCCGCAGCTCATGCCCGACACGGCGTAGACGGTGGCGGTGCTCTCGGCGACGGCGACGGCGGTGCTGTCGGCGGTGGCGACGGCGGTGCTGTCGGCGGTGGCGACGGCGGTGCTGTCGGCGGTGGCGGTCGCCGCCTCGCCGGAGTCGGTCGAGCAGCTGCCGTCAGGAGTGCAGCAGGAACCCATGTCTTCCTCCTTGCTGGTGGACGGATACCCTTGGGGGGTATCTGTTCGGCGATTCCATGTATACCCCCCTAAGGTATTCGGCGCAAGCACCTTCCTCGCTTGACTTGATACCCCCTAGGGGTATTGTGAAGCGCATCGAACGGTTCACTCACGTACGGGAGAGCTGCCATGAACACCGGAGTGAAGATCGCCGCCTTCGCCGCCGTCCTCGCCGCGACCTTCGGCACCGCGTACGGGGTCGGCCGGCAGGTCGGCCCCGTGGGCGAACCGGCGAAGGCCGCCCACGGGGGTCATACGGTCGGGACGACCGGGCGCGCGGGTGAGGAGGCCGGGCATCCGGGCCACGAGGAGGGCGCCGCGAAGGCGCCCGTCGCCGGAGGCCTCCAGGTCTCCGAGGGTGGCTACACGCTGGCCATGGAGACGCCGAAGCCGGCCGCGGGCAAGAGCGTGCTGACGTTCTCGATCAGGGATGCGACGGGCAGGAAGGTCACCGCGTACGCCACCGAGCACGGCAAGGAGCTGCACCTCATCGTGGCCTCGCGGGACCTCACGGTCTATCGCCACCTCCACCCGGTGCGCGCTGCCGACGGCACCTGGTCGACCCCGGTCGACCTCCCGGCCGCGGGCGGCTACAAGGCCTTCGCCGACTTCAAGCCCGCGGCGAAGAACGCCACGGGAGTGACGCTGGGTGTGGATCTGTCCGTACCCGGCGCCTACGCGCCCCGACCGCTCCCGGCCGCCGCGCGGACCGCGACCGTCGACGGCTACGAGGTCGCGCTCGGCGGCACGCTCGTTCCGGGCAGGGCGGGCGAACTGAAGCTCACGGTCAGCAAGGACGGCAGGCCGGTCACCGATCTGGAGCCCTACCTCGGGGCGTACGGGCATCTCGTCGCGCTGCGCGACGGCGACCTGGCCTATCTGCACGTCCATCCCAACGAGGGCGGCCCCGGCCCGGACGTCTCCTTCACGGCGACGGCGCCGAGCGCCGGCTCGTACCGGCTGTTCCTCGACTTCCAGCACGACGGCACGGTGCGGACGGCGGCGTTCACGGTCCATGTGGGACAGGCGACGGCGACGGACGGGGCGGATGAGGCACCGCACGATGCGGGAGACCACCCGCACGGCTAGGGTGGGTCATTGGACTAGACCTGTAGTCGTCATTCATGGAGGAATGGGCTCGATGAGCAACCGTGCAGTCCTTGAGGTGATCGCCCTCGACGAGCAGGACGCCGTCGCCGCCCAGGCCGGCGGGGCGGACCGCCTCGAGCTGGTCACCGACATGGCGGCCGACGGGCTGACCCCGTCACGGACCGGCTTCGCCGCGATCCGGTCCGCCGTGGACATCCCGCTGCGCGTGATGCTCAGACGGGCGGACGGCTTCGCGGCGGGCGACATCGACGCCCTGGTGGCCCGTGCCCGCGACCTCCGGGAGGCGGGCGCGGAGGAGTTCGTACTCGGCTTCCTGACGCCCGACGGCGACGCGGACCTGGTGGCGGTGGAGCGGCTGATCGCCGTCCTGGACGGCTGCCGATGGACGTTCCACCGGGCGATCGACCGCGCGGCCGACCGCGACGCGCTGCGCAAGCAGCTCGCGGACCTGCCGGGCCTGGACACCTATCTGACGGCGGGCGCGGCGACGGGCGTCGACGACGGCCTGCCGGTCCTCAGGGCGGAGGCCGCGCGGTCGGGCGAGCCGGGCTACGAGCCGCAGATCCTGGTGGGCGGAGGCCTGCGCCTCGACCACCTCCCGGAACTCCGCGCGGCGGGCCTCGACGCCTTCCACATCGGCGGGGCGGCCCGCCCGAACGGCTGGAAGGCCCCGGTCTCCCCGGAGGCGGTCAGGGTCTGGCGCGAGGCGCTGGACGCGTAACCGCGCCGCGGGGCCCGGAGGCACCCGGCGTTCCGCCCCCCTGTGTGGCGCTGTGGGCCGGGTCGGTGCGCCGTGGAGTTCCGGCGGTTCTTCCACCGGACCGCGCCCGCAGGCACCCGGACGTTCCGCCCAAGGGGGCGCCCCCTCCGGCCGCGAGGAGCGCCGCCGCCGGACCGGCCACCGTGCCCATCCGCGAACCGGTGCCGGCGAGCCCGCCGCCCGCCCGCGGCGGCTGCGTGTGACCGCCGCCGACGGATTCCGTGGCGCCCGGCGCACGGGGCCCGGCAGGTCTTTCCGGTGCCGCTTGGGGCCTGGCGGGTCTGCCCGGCGCCGTCTGGGCCTGGCGGTCTATCCGGTGCCGCCCGGGCCCGGCGGTCATTCCGGTGTCGCCCCGGGCCCCGTAGGTCTTTCCGGTGTCGCCCGGGACCTGGCGGGTCTGCCCGGCGCCGTCTGGGCCTGGCGGTCTATCCGGTGCCGCCCGGGCCTGGCGGGTCATTCCGGTGTCGCCCCGGGCCCCGCGGTCATTCCGGTGTCGCCCCGGGCCCGGCGGGTCATTCCGGTGTCGCCCCGGGCCCGGCGGGTCAGCGGCCGCCCGAGACTCTCAGGATCGTGCCCGTCGTGTACGACGCGTCCGGGGACAGCAGCCAGGCCACCGCCGCCGCGATCTCCTCGGGGCGGCCCGGGCGGCGCAGCGGGATCGTCGGGGCCGCCTTCGCCGGGCGGTCCGGGTCGCCCATCGCCGCGTGCATGTCCGTCTCGACGATGCCCGGCGCCACGGCGTTGACCCGGATGCCGTCCGGCCCCAGCTCCTTGGCGAGGCCCACGGTCAGCGCGTCCGTCGCCGCCTTGGTCGCCGCGTAGTGGACGTACTCGTCCGGGCTGCCGAGCGTCGCCGCGGCGGACGAGAGGTTCACGATCGCCCCACCGCCCCGGGCGGCCATGTCGCGGGCGGCGCGGCGGCAGCAGAGCAGGTACCCGAGGAGGTTGACCTCCACCACCCGGCGCAGGTTCTCCGTCGACGCGTCCGCGAGCCGCCCCAGCGGGCCCGTCACGCCCGCGTTGTTCACCAGGCCGTCCACCGGCCCCAGTTCGGCCTCGGCCGTGTCGAACAGCCGCTCCACGTCGGCCTCGACCGAGGTGTCCGCCCGGACCACGACGCACCGCCCGCCCGCCGCCCGGACCACGGCCGCCGTCTCCTCGGCGGCGTCCGCGTCACGCACGTACCCGAGCACCAGATCGTGGCCCTCGGCCGCCAGACGTACACAGGTCGCCGCGCCGATCCCGCGGCTCCCTCCGGTGACGACGGTCGTACGGGACATGTCGGCCCACCCTTCTCGTGGTCGCGCTTCTCGTGGTCGCGCCCCCCACACCGTAATTCGATGGCCCCCGCCGAGACCCCCTGACTACCCTCCCCGCCATGGTCGACCTCGTACGCGCACTCGTCGCCGCCCAGTTCCCGCAGTGGGCCGGGCTGCCCGTCACGCCCGTGGCGTCGGCCGGCACGGACAACGACATGTACCGCCTCGGCGACGCGATGGCGGTCCGGCTGCCGAAGACCGCCGAGACCGCAGGGAGCGTGGTCAAGGAGCAGCGCTGGCTGCCGCACCTCGCCCCGCACCTCCCGCTGCCCGTGCCCGCTCTCGTGGGCCAGGGGCGGCCCGGAGAGGGCTTCGGCCTGCCCTGGTCGGTCTACGACTGGATCGACGGCGCGAACGCCTTCGACGCGCCGGTCGACGATCTCGGCCACGCCGCCGTGGAGTTGGGCCGCTTCGGCGTGGCGCTGCGGAGCGTGGACGCGACCGGCGGCCCGGCGTCCATCCGGGGCGGCCACGTCACCGAGTGGACCGGCGACCATCTCGACCGCGCCCTCCGCGACCTCGGCGCCGACGGTACGGTCGACGGCGCCGCCGCTGCCGAGGCCTGGGAATCGGTGCTCCGCCTGCCGCAGTGGGACCGTGACCCCGTCTGGATCCACGGCGACCTGCTGCCCGGCAACCTGCTGACCCGCGACGGGCGGCTCAGCGCCGTCATCGACTTCGGCGCCGTCGGTACCGGCGACCCGGCGTGCGACATGATCACCGCCTGGACGCTCCTCACCGCCGAGACCCGCCCGCTGTTCCGCGAGGCCGCCCGGGTCGACGACGCCACGTGGTCCCGTGGCCGGGGCTGGGCGCTGGGCTGGGGCCTGGTCACGGAGCACTACTACCGCGGCAGGAACCAGGTCCTCGCCGCCGTCGCCCACCGTGCGTGGACCGAGGCACTCCCCGAGTTCGCATCCGGCGCGTGAGGTTCGCGCACGGGGCTGTTCATCCCGACCCGCAGGCCCCACCATGCGCCTGACTACTGGTGCGTAACGCCGCGGAGGGGGGAAGCGTGCGGCACCGGACGCCGCGGGCCCTACCGGCGCCACTTCGACGACCGGGCCTAGCAGCCTGCGCTGCCCAACTGCGCGGGCAGTGGCGAGGAGTGAACGACCGTCAGCCCCGACACCGCTCGCGTCAGCGCCACGTACAACCGCCGGAGTCCGGTCCGCTCGTCCGGTTCGCCGTCCACGACGGCGGCCGGATCGTCCAGGACCACGTAGTCGTACTCCAGACCCTTCGCCAGCGAGGCCGGGACGAGCGTCAGCCGGGACTCGGCCGTCGTCTCCTCGCCGGGGGAGAGGAAGGCGAGCCCGGCCGCCGCCAGCGCCTGGCCGAGCGGCTCGACCCGGGCGTCGGCGGCGATCAGGCCGATGGAGCCCTCGTGCTCCAGGGACTCCACACAGGCCGCCACGACACCCGCGTCCAGCTCCGCCGGCTCGCGGTGGCGGACCGACAGCGAGCCCGGGTTCTCCCGGACCGACTCGACGGCCGCAAGCCCCGGCGACATGTGCGGCAGCAGCAGCGAGGCGTACGCGATGACCTCGCGCGGCACGCGGAAGCCGGCGGTCAGCTCCTCGACCACTGCCTCCGGCTTGCCCAGGTGCGTCAGCGCCTGCGCCCAGCTCTCGGTCGCCCACGGCGTGGTGCCCTGCGCCAGGTCGCCGAGGATCGTCGCCGAACCGGTCGTGCAGCGGCGGCCGACGGCCCGGTACTGCATCGGGGAGAGGTCCTGCGCCTCGTCGAGGACGACGTGGCCGAGCGAGTGCGTGCGCTCCACCAGGTCCCTCGCCTCGTCGATCAGGACCGCGTCCGCCGCCGACCACTTCGCCGACTTCACCGAACGGGCCGGCTTCGCCCACAGCAGCAGCTTCTGCTCGTCCTCGGTCAGGATCCCGGCCGCGTGCTCGGCGAGGAACCCGGCGTCGCTCAGCAGCCGCAGCACCAGCTTGGCCGGGTCGACCGGCGGCCAGAGCGTCTTCACGGCCGCCTTCACCGCCGTGTTCCGCGCCACCGCGTCCTGCACCCGGTCGTCGGGGGCCTCGCCCGCCTGCTCCATGCGCACCAGGACCGCGTGCGCGATGCGCTGCGGCAGCGCGTCCCGGGCGGCGCCGTAACGGATGTCGCGGTCCAGCAGCTCGCGGACCATCTCCTCCAGCTCGTACGCGGGGACCCGCCAGCGGCGCGAGCCGCGCACCACCATCAGCGGCTCGGTCGGCAGCGTGACGTGCGAGCGGACCGCCCGGCGCAGCACCTCCGCCATCCTCGCGTCACCCTTGACGGTCGCCGTCGCCGCCTCGTCCGCACCACGGACCTCGACGTGCGCGACGAGGTCGTCGACGGTGGCCTGCCGGACCTCCAGCTCGCCCAGCGCGGGCAGGACCTGCTCGATGTAGTGGAGGAAGGAGCGGTTCGGCCCGATGACCAGCGTGCCGGTGCGGGCGAGCCGCTCCCGGTGCGCGTAGAGGAGGTACGCGACCCGGTGCAGTCCCACGGCCGTCTTTCCGGTGCCGGGGCCGCCCTGGACGCAGACGGTGCCGCCGAGACCCGACCGGACGATCTCGTCCTGCTCGGGCTGGATGGTGGCGACGATGTCCCGCATCGGGCCCACACGGGGGCGCTCGATCTCGGCCTGGAGCAGCCTGCTCGTCCGCTCCTGCTCGGCGGGGTCGGAGAGATGCTCGTCCTCGTACGCGGTGAGTTCGCCGCCCGTGTAGCCGAACCGCCGCCGCAGCCCCACGCCCTGCGGGTCCTTCTTCGACGCGCGGTAGAACGGCTGGGAGACCGGCGCGCGCCAGTCGATCACCATGGGGTCCCCGTCGGCGTCATGGACGTGCCGACGGCCGATGTAGAAGCGCTGGCCCTCCTGCGTCGTGTGCAGGTAGTCGAGCCGGCCGAAGAAGAGCGGGGTGTGGGAGAGGTCGGCGAGGGCCTTGATGCGCTCCTCGATCTGGCGGCCGAGGACGAGCGAGTTGACCCAGTTCGCGGTGACGTCCGTGATGTCGAGAGCTTCGACGTCCTCGCGCATCGCCCGCAGCGCGGCGCGCGAGTCGGCGAGATGGGCGCGTTCGCGCGCGAGCGGATCGACGGACGTGGACATGCGGGAGCCTCCGGGCCGGTGTGCGTACAGGTCAGGGCGGCCGCCGGTCTCCGACCGGGCGGCAACGAGAGGTACTTGCCCGAAGGGCATCGGTCGAGGGTGGCGGTGCGAGACGGGAGGGCACTCCACGGAGGGAGGCGGGGAAGTCGGAGATTGTAGCTTCGGGCGCCAGAGGGAGGCGAATGGTTTTCCGTGGGGGACGGCCCGTAGGGGGTGAGGTCCCCCCTGAGGTGGACGAGAGTTCCACCCCCAGCCTGATGTGTTCGGAATGTCCGGATTCCATCATGGAGGCATGACCTCAGCGACCTTCACCCCGGACCGTTCGATCCCCCGCCCGCACCGCCTCGGCCTCGCGCTCCGCGCGATAGGCGCCTACGGCGCCGCCGCCGTGAGCGTGGTCCTCCTCGGTGAGTACGCCGAGGAGGCGGGCGTGCGGCACCCGCGCCCCAGGTACGTGGGCGGCCCGGACTGAGTACGACCGCCCATGCCCGAGGCCGTCCCCGGCTGATCTGATCGGGGCATGGACACGACCACGGCCCCCGCGACGACCGAATCCGCCCGGACGACCGATTCCGCGCCCGCGACGACCGATTCCGCGCCCGCGCTGCCCGAATCCGCCACCGCCTTGCGTCTCGTCGCCCTCGGCGGCCTCCTGGTGCTCTTCCTCTCGCTGATCGCCACCGCGGTCGTCGTGCTGGAGGACACCATCGGCGACGACGGCATCATGGGCGCCGCGGCCGACGCCGCCTTCTGGGCGGTGGGCCTCGGCACCCTGGCCGGCCTCGCCGCCGCCGTGACACCCCGCGCGGTCCTCGCCCACGGCGCCCGCAAGCGGGTGGTCGCCCTCCAGTACACGCTGGCGGTGATCGCCCCGGTGATCGCGCTGATGGACTGACGGCCCGTCCAGGGGGTGTCCGGCCAGCCGTCGGCTAGCCGGTCTGTCCGCCCTCGCCCGCCATCAGTTCGTCCGCGTCGACGATCCGGTAGGCGTAGCCCTGCTCCGCCAGGAACCGCTGGCGGTGCGCCGCGAAGTCCTGGTCGATCGTGTCCCGCGCGACGACCGAGTAGAAGTGGGCCTGGTGCCCGTCGGCCTTCGGCCGCAGCACCCGTCCGAGCCGCTGGGCCTCCTCCTGCCGGGAGCCGAACGTGCCGGACACCTGGATGGCGACCGTCGCCTCGGGCAGGTCGATGGAGAAGTTGGCCACCTTCGAGACGACGAGGACACTGATCTCCGCGTTCCGGAAGGCGTCGAAGAGCTTCTCGCGCTGCGCGTTCGACGTCTCGCCCTTGATGACCGGCGCGTCCAGGTGCTCGCCGAGCTCGTCCAGCTGGTCGATGTACTGGCCGATGACGAGGATCTGCTGCCCGGCGAACTTCCTGACCAGCGCCTCGGTCACCCTCCGCTTCGTCGCCGTCGTGGCGCAGAAGCGGTACTTCTCCTCCGTCTCGGCGGTCGCGTACGCGAGCCGCTCCGACTCCGTGAGGTTGACCCGGACCTCGACGCAGTCGGCGGGCGCGATGTACCCCTGCGCCTCGATCTCCTTCCACGGCGCGTCGAAACGCTTCGGGCCGATGAGCGAGAAGACGTCCGACTCGCGGCCGTCCTCCCGGACGAGGGTCGCCGTGAGGCCCAGCCGTCGGCGGGCCTGGAGGTCTGCGGTGAACTTGAAGACGGGCGCGGGAAGCAGGTGCACCTCGTCGTAGACGATCAGGCCCCAGTCGCGGGAGTCGAAGAGCTCCAGGTGGGGGTAGATCCCCTTCCGCCTGGTCGTCAGAACCTGGTAGGTGGCGATGGTGACCGGCCGGATCTCCTTCTTCGTACCGGAGTACTCGCCGATCTCGTCCTCGGTGAGTGAGGTCCGCTTCACCAGCTCGTGCTTCCACTGACGGGCCGAGACCGTGTTGGTGACCAGGATCAGCGTCGTGGCCTTCGCCTGGGCCATCGCCCCGGCGCCGACCAGGGTCTTTCCGGCGCCGCAGGGGAGCACGACGACACCGGAGCCGCCGTGCCAGAAGCCCTCGACGGCCTGCTTCTGGTACGGGCGCAGGGCCCAGCCGTCCTCGGCGAGCTCGATCGGGTGCGCCTCGCCGTCGACGTAACCGGCGAGGTCCTCGGCCGGCCAGCCCAGCTTCAGGAGAGTCTGCTTGATCTGCCCGCGCTCGGAGGGGTGCACGGCGACCGTGTCCGCGTCGATGCGGGCGCCGACCAGCGGCTGCACCTTCTTGGAGCGGAGGATCTCCTCCAGGACCGGCCGGTCGGTGGTGGTGAGGACGAGCCCGTGGGTGGGGTGCTTGGAGAGCGAGAGCCGGCCGTAGCGGGCCATCGTCTCGGCGACGTCCACGAGAAGCGCGTGCGGCACGGGGTAGCGGGAGAACTCGACGAGCGCGTCGACGACCTGCTCGGCGTCGTGCCCGGCGGCGCGCGCGTTCCACAGGCCGAGGGGCGTCACCCGGTACGTGTGGATGTGCTCGGGTGCCCGTTCCAGCTCGGCGAACGGCGCGATGGCCCGCCGACAGGCATCGGCGAGCTCGTGGTCGACCTCCAGGAGCAGCGTCTTGTCGCTCTGGACGATGAGTGGTCCGTTCACGTACGTACATCCCTTCCGCACGGCCAAACATCCAGTGTGCCTGAGGTCCGGCGGTTGTCGGTGGGGGCTGCCACACTGAAGGCGACCGGTTCCACGAGAGGGAGGTGGCGAGATGAGCGTCGCGCACGATCCGCACTACGGGCCCTGGACCATAGAAGAGGTCCTGGCACTGGGGGAGGACCGTGGTCAGCGTCGTGAACTGATGGGGGAAGCGCTCATGATGTCTCCGGCTCCGGGAACCAAGCACCAGCGGGCGTCGTCGCGTCTCTGGAGTCTGCTGGACCGTGCCGTCCAGGCGGAGGGCGTGGCCGCCGAAGTCCTGGAAGCGGTCAACCTCGTCCTGCCCGACGGGCTCTTCATCCCGGACATCGTGGTGGTCGAGGCGGCCGCCGCGGCCGAGAACCCGATCACGTACGACGCCGATGACGTGCTGCTCGTCGTCGAGATCGTCTCGCCCTCGTCGTCCGGCCGCCGTACCGACCGGCTGCTCAAGCCGCCGTACTACGCGGAGGCGGGCGTCGAGCACCTCTGGCGGCTCGAACTGGAGCCGGTGCCGACGCTGGTCGTCTGCGAGCTGCAGGACGGCCGCTACGGGGAGCGCGTCGTCGCCGAGGCGGGACGGACGACCCTGATCGAGAAGCCGTTCCCGGTGGAGCTCGATCCGGCCGCGCTCGTCAGTCCGCGGGGCAAGGCCGGTGCCTAGACCTGGTCGTCGGCCAGCTCCGCGACGCCCGTGATGCGGTGGAGGGGGTACGTGCGGACCTCGTCCGCCGTGTGGTCGTAGCCCGTCACGAAGCCCCCCTCCACCCGTACCGGGGCGATGACGCGCTGGCTCGCCGCGCCCTCCGCGTTGACGTAGCCGATCCAGACGGCGGAGCCGGTCATCGCGGCGGCCTGGACCGTGGCCAGCGTCTCGGCGGGGGAGGTGCGAGGCAGCTCCCCGGCGGCCCGGGCCGGGGACTCCGGCGTCTCCGGGCGCTCCTTGCGGACGGCCGTCGCCGCCGCGTCCCCGGCCCGGATCGCGCGGACCGCCGCGCCGAGCAGGGTCGCGTCCGGGGCGGGCGGGCCGTCGGGGACGGGGTCGGGCGCAGAGCGGGCGCCGGTGCGGTAGGCGTCGGCGCGGGTGATCAGGACGTCGCCCGCCGCGGACTCGGCGGCCGGGGCGTAGCCCATCGACCGCAGCCCGTCGAGCAGCGCCGCCGGGTCGGTCTGGGCGGCGAGCACGGTCGGCGCGAGACGGCGGAGCCGCAGCGAAGCGGAGCGCTTGTCGGCCAGGATCTCGCCGAGCAGCGCGTCGTCGTCGCAGCGTACGTAGGCGGAGGCGGCGCCGATCCGGAGGTGGCCGTGCTTCCGGGCCACGTCGTCGATGAGGTACGAGAGCGGCTGCGGGACCGGCGTACGGGAGTGGGCCGTCAGGAAGTCCTGGAGGTCGGACGCGCTGCGTCCGGCGTCGAGCGCGCGGCGGACCGATCCGGGCGTGAACCGGTAGACGGTCGCACCGCCCTTCGACTCGACGTCCGCGAGGACGGAGAGCATGTCGGCGAGCGGGCGCCGGAGCGGTCCCGGCGCGACGGCGGTGAGGTCGGCCTGGAGAAGCACGTGGTCGACGGCCTCGGGGAGCAGCGGGCCGAGCAGGGTCGCGGCGCGGGAGGCGGCGACGGACAGCTCGACGCCGTGTTCGGCGACAGGTTCGGCGACCGCCTCGGCGAGCGGCAGGTTGAGCAGCGCCCGGGCGTGCGAGGCGAGGGCGCCGCGTCCGGTGATCCCGAGCAGCTCGGCCTCGGCGAGCGTCCACAGGGCGAGCCGGGAACGGAGGTCGGCGGGTCCGTGGGCCATGCCGACGCCCGGGCCGACGGCGGAGCCGTGACCGATGCCGGACCCGGACCCGGACCCGGACCCGGACCCGGACCCGGACCCGGAGCCGGAGCCGTACCCGGAGCCGATGCCTGCGCCTGTGCCGTACGCCGTCCCCGTGGCGCCGTACGCCGTCCCGGTGGTGCCGTACGGCACACCGGCGGCCGTACCCGACGCGCCCGCGCCGCCCCGGCCGCCCGGGGCCGTGCCCGTCCCGGCCCCGGCTCCGGCTCCGGAACCCGGGTCCGGCGCGCCCGCGGCGCCCGCCGTCGTGCCCCGCAGCGGGCGCTCCCAGCGCAGCCGGGTCAGCAGCGTCTCCGGGTCCGCCGCGACGCCGGGCGGCAGTGTCGCCTGCAGGGTGAGGACCCGGCGCCGTACCTCCGGCGCGGCGCCCCGGTCGAGGTCCGGGCCCAGGGCGGAGAGCGCGCGGCCCTTCGCGTCCTGGCCGCCGACGAGCCCCGAGGTCCGCGTCCCCACCAGCCAGGACGTCGCGAGCCGCGCCCAGCGCTCGGCGGGCGGCAGATCGAGCCAGTCGTCGTACGCGGGCGTCGGCGCGTACCGCTCGTCCGCCTCCCCGTCCGAGGCGAGCAGCCCCGCCCCGTACGCGAGCTCCAGCCAGAACGCCGCGACCTGTTCCGTGACGTCGAGCGCCGTGGCGGTCCGTCTGAGGTCCCGGACGGACATCCCGCCCGCGCGCAGCACGGCGGGGCCGCCCTGGTCCCAGCCCTTGAGCAGCTCCTCGACCGTCGCGAGCGCGGTGTACGCCTGGCCCGCCGCCGTGTTGTCCACAACCTGGGGACGGTACTCGCGCAGGACGTCGAGCGCGGGCGCGTGCGGCTCGGGCGAGCGGTGCGCCCGGCCGCCGCGCAGGTGCAGCGCCGCCTCCCGGGGCAGGACGACCGTGCGGGGCGAGGCGGGCAGCAGCAGGCCCCGGTCGCGCAGCCAGCGGACCGGCGGCGTCGGGTTCGCCGTGACCTCTCCGTACGGAGGGCCCCACACCAGCCGGTCGAGCACCGCCAGCGCGTCCGACGGCGCCGTGTCGAGCAGCGCGCCCATCCGGTCCCGGTCGGTGAACAGCTCCGTCAGCGCCGCCACAGCCGAGACCGGATCGTGCGTCGCGGGGAGCCCGGCGGCCGCGAGGATCTCCTGGATCCGGCCCGGCGACATTCCCGCCGTCGCCTCGGAGACGGTCGGCCCGAGACCGGTCGGGGACGGGTGCTGCGGGGACGGAGCGAGCAGCTCACGCGCGGTCCGTACGAGCCGCAGCCGCTCGTCCTCGCCCCAGACCAGGGCCTGCTCGCGCAGCACCTCGACGGCGCGGGGCAGCGCCGCCTCGATGTCCGGGTCGCCGTCGTCGCCGGTGAGGAGGGCGAGGAGGACGGGGTACGGGGCGGGGTCCGGGGCCACGGCCAGCGCCTCGGCGGTCTGGAGCGTGAACCGGTCGAGCCGTTCGAGCGCGCGGACCACGGAACCGCGGGTGCCGGCCCGGGTGGCGAGCTGGGTCAGGTCGTTCGGTACGGGCGAGAGCAGATCGGGGCGCGCGCGCAGCAGCGCGGCGAGCCCTTCGTCACCCCGCGCGCGCAGCGCCTCCGCGAGCGTGCGCGGCGCGGCTGCGCCGCCGGTTCCTGCGGGCACGTGCGCCTCCCGATCGAGCTCACCGATCCCCATCCGCCCCACGTTAGCCCCTGCGCGGGCGCTAACGTCGGGGCGTACCGGCCGTGGAGGGGACTGTGGGCATCGAGAGCGACCAGTTGGTCTTCGACTATCTGAGCCGGGTGGGCGATCTGGCGCAGCGGAGACAGCTCCCGTCGGGGGCGCGGATGAAGCTCGTGTCGTCGCTCCGGGGCGAGATCGACCGTCGGCGCGCCACGTACGGCAGGGAGAGCCCGGCGGCCGTCCGCTCCCTCCTCGACGAGCTGGGCTCACCGGACGAGGTGGTGGACCGGGCGGCGGGTGGCGGGCGGGAAGACCGACAGGCGAGGACCGTGCCGGGGCCGCGGACGGAAACGAGGCCGCGGACGGAAACGGGGCCGACGCCTCCTCACCTCGCGGGGACGGACGAGGTCGGCGCTGCGGACACGGAGCCGGACTGGTGGCGGCTGGACGGCGGGCCCGAGGCGTCGCTGCCCGGGGACGACCTGGTGCCGGGGTTCAGGGGCGGGGTGGAGATCCCGGAGATCCTCAAGCCCCCGCCGGGCGGGACGGAGGACGACGAGGAGCGCCACGCGCCCGGGGACGAGCCCGCGCGGGCACCGCTGTGGCGCCGCGTCCTGCGCGTACGCCGGCCCGTGGCGGAGGACGGTGGTGGTGGCGGCTTCCGGCTGGGCGCCCCGGTCCTCGTACTGGCCGCGCTGCTGCTGCTCGGAGGCGCGGTCTTCGGCAACCTCCTGGCCCTCGCCCTGGGCTGGCTCCTGGCGTACGCCTCGCGCCGCCTGTCCCGTACCGAGACGCGGTGGGCGGTCGTCGTCCTCCCGGCCCTGGCGGCCACGGCGGGCACGGTCTGGCTGTGGGGCCGCGTCGAGGGCCGCTGGGGGGAGCCGGTCGCGAGGGGCGGAGAGGCGATGGGCGCGGCGGTCTCGGAGACCTGGCCGTGGACCCTGAAGGCCGCGGCGCTGGCCTCCGCGGCCTTCCTCCTCTGGCGCGCCCGCCGTGCCCGGTAGGACGTGTCGCGATGACCCCGCCTGCCGCGCCTGCGCTGCCTGCCTCGCGACGCCCGCCTGCCGCGCCTGCGCCCCGCCTGCATCGCCTGCGCCCCGCCTGCCCGCCTGCGCCGCGCCTGCCCGCCTGCGCCGCGCCTGCCCCGCGACGCCCCCTGCCCCGCGACGCCCGGCACGCACCCCCCGTAGCCCTTCGGGCACGGGAGGTGTCCCCAGGCTGCGTTGCCGGGTACTTCGCTGAGCCTCGGTCCAGCAGGGAGTCCACGCAGCGGCCGTAATCGAACACCCGGGCACAATGTCACCCATGACTCTCCCCCGACTTCCGCTGACCGTCGGCTTCGACCTGGACATGACGCTGATCGACTCCCGCCCGGGCATCAAGGCCTGCTACGAGGCCTTCTCCGCGCAGGTGGGCGTCGCGATCGACGCCGACCTGGCGGTCTCGCGGCTCGGCCCGCCGCTGGAGCACGAGCTGGCCCACTGGTTCCCGGAGGCGGAGATCGTGGAGCGGGCCGCCCAGTACCGCGCGCTCTACCCGACGTACGCGATCGAGCCGTCGCTCGCGCTGCCCGGCGCCGGGGATGCGATTCAAGCCGTTCGCGAGGCGGGCGGCCGGGCCATCGTCGTCACCGCGAAGAACGAGCCGCACGCCAAGCTGCACCTCTCCCACCTCGGCATCGACCCCGACGCCGTCATCGGCGGACTGTGGGCCGAGGGCAAGGCGGAGGCCCTGCGCGAGTACGGCGCGGGGGTGTACGTCGGCGACCACACCGGCGACGTGCGTGGCGCCGCGACCGCGGGCGCCCTGTCGGTGGCCGTGGCGACCGGACCGTGCGACGAGGCGGAGCTGCGGGCGGCCGGCGCGGACGTCGTCCTGCCCGACCTGACCGCGTTCCGTACCTGGTTGGAGGGGTACCAGGCCTACCGGCCCTGAACCGCCGCCGCCTTCGCCTGGCGTCGCTGCGCCCCGATCGAGCGCAGCACGCCGGCGCCCGCGACGAGGAAGCCGACGCCCATCAGCATGCACACGGCGTACGCGATCGGCGGGAACGGGTCGGTGCCCAGGAACAGCGGCGCGACCGTGACCAGCGTCGCCACCGCGCCGATGATGAAGACGATCGCACCGGCGCGGACGAGACCGTCACCCGGAGCGCTCTCGTCCGACGGGGCCGAAGGGGATTCACTACTCATTCGGCCAGGGTAGTTCCCAGGCCGAAGGAACAGACCGGCGACGTCCTGTCACCGGCCCGAGGCCCATGAGTGCTCCCGCCGCTTCTTCAGGTCCTGGCAGGCGTCCCGCAGGAAGACGGCGTACAGGTCGACGAGAGCCGTCTTCCCCCGGTGGTGCTCCATCGGCGGTCGGGTACTCACCGGTGACGGCGCGCACCGGACGAGCCGAACTCGCGTAGCTGTGGCCGGTGTTCATGACGTACATGTGGATCTCTCCTCTTGTGTCAACCCGGCGTGGGTCCGAGGCGAGGGAGCCCGGACGATCGCCTTCACGGTGGCGACGACGGCCGGCGAGTCGTCCCCGGCGGCCGTCACGGCGGAGGTCATCACGCTCGGGACGGTGACCGGGGCCTCCCTGAGGTTCTCGTTCACGGGGGCGCTCCCGGACGACTGCGCGGCGCTCCCCGTGTCCCGGAGGGCGCTCCCGGACGACTGCGCGGCGCTCCCTGTGTCCCGGGGCGACGCGGCCCGCCGGATGCCGGTGCCTGGCGCTCCACCCGGGACGACCCACCCGGTCCACCGGGCCGGGCAGTCCGTCGTGTGTCCGAGGGAACGGGGTGTCGGGAGTGGCGTGACATGTGCTGTGATGTGCGTGCCTCTCGCCCCTACGAGCGCGCAGCGATTGAAGTCGGCCACTCCCGGCCGTCGGCATGGATGGACTGGCTTGACGGAGGGTACAGACCTGGGGAAGCTTCCAGGCGACACGGCAGGCACGAGCAAGCGCTAGATAGCCTGACCTGCAACGACAGTGGTTCGGCTGACTGGTGAGATGGGGTGCGTGCTTTGCCCACCGGCAAGGTCAAGTGGTTCAACAGCGAGAAGGGCTTCGGCTTTCTCTCCCGCGACGACGGCGGCGACGTCTTCGTCCACTCGTCGGTACTCCCTGCCGGAGTCGACGCCCTCAAGCCGGGGCAGCGTGTGGAGTTCGGGGTGGTCGCGGGACAGCGCGGTGACCAGGCGCTCTCCGTGACGGTCCTCGACCCGACCCCGTCCGTCGCCGCGGCGCAGCGCCGTAAGCCCGACGAACTGGCGTCCATCGTGCAGGACCTGACGACGCTCCTGGAGAACATCACGCCCATGCTGGAGCGTGGCCGCTACCCCGACAAGGCGCAGGGCGGCAAGATCGCGGGCCTGCTGAGGGCGGTCGCGGACCAGCTCGACGTGTGAACCCGCCCCCCGATGTCCCCTAGGGAAACGACAGCGCGTCCGGGCCGAGGGGCGGTACCAGCCCCTCGGCCGCCGCGCGGGTGAGCAGCCCGCGCACGGCCGCGTAGCCGGCCTCTCCGAGGTCGGCCGTGAACTCGTTGACGTAGAGACCGATGTGCTGATCGGCCACGTTGGGGTCCATCTCCTGTGCGTGCTCGAGTACGTACGGGCGCGAGACCGTCGGGTCGTCCCAGGCCATCCGTACCGACGCACGGGCCGCCTCCGCGAGGCTCCGCAGCACGTCCTGGCCGAGCGAGCGGCGGGCGATGATCGCGCCGAGCGGGATCGGCAGGCCCGTGGTGTCCTCCCAGTGGGCGCCCATGTCGGCCAGCGCGTGCAGACCGTAACGCTGGTAGGTGAAGCGGGCCTCGTGGATGACGAGCCCCGCGTCGACCTTCCCGTCGCGCACGGCGGGCATGATCTCGTGGAACGGCATCACGACGACGTTCCCGACTCCTTCCGGGACGACGTCCGCCGCCCAGAGCCGGAAGAGCAGGTACGCCGTCGAACGCTCGCTCGGCACCGCGACGGTCTTCCCCCGCAGGTCCACGCCCGGCTCCCGCGTCAGCACCAGGGGCCCACAGCCGCGCCCCAGCGCGCCGCCGCAGGGCAGCAGGGCGTACTCGTCGAGGACCCAGGGCAGCACGGCGTACGAGACCTTCAGGACGTCGTACGCGGGGTCACCGCTCTCGGCCCAGCCGTTGGTGAGGTCGATGTCCGCGAACGTCACGTCCAGGCGCGGGGCGCCGGGGACGCGGCCGTGGGCCCAGGCGTCGAAGACGAAGGTGTCGTTCGGGCACGGCGAGTACGCGATCTTGAGCTTGGGCGTCATGGGGCGGGCTCCACGAAGACGGTGGGCTTAAGCAGCTGGAACGTGTGCCGCAGCGAGTCCAGGGCCTCGCCGATGCGCCAGGCGGCGCGGTCGCGCGGGCCGACGGCGTTGGAGACGGCGCGGATCTCCACCACGGGCACACCGTGGGCGGCGGCTGCCTCGGCGACGCCGAACCCCTCCATCGCCTCGGCGGCGGCGCCGGGGTGACGGGCCGCCAGCTCGGCAGCGCGCTCGGCGGTACCGGTGACGGTGGAGACGGTGAGCACGGGCGCGACGGTGTGGCGCTGCTCGCCGCGGGCGAGCGCGTCGGAGATCCGCCGGGTCAGGGCGGGCGACACGGGGTGCGTGGAACGCCCGAACCCGAGTTCCTCGACGGTGAGGTAGCCGTCGGGTGTCTGCGCGCCGAGGTCGGCGGAGACGATCGTGTCGGACACGACGACGGAGCCGAGGGGCGCGAGGGGCTGGAACCCGCCGGCGATCCCGGCGGAGACGACCAGGTCGTAGGGGGTGGTGGCCCGTGCGAGCGCGGTGGCGGTGGCCGCGGCGACGGCCGCGGGCCCGACACCGCCGACGAGCACATCGGCGGCGTGCGGTCCGTCGTGGCGAAGGCCGCGCGCGACGGAGTCCGCCTCCGCCGCCACGGCCGTCACGATCAGGATCCGGGCCGTCACCGGAGGATCAGGATTCCTTCTTCAGCAGGAAGTGCCAGACGCCGGTCAGCTTCTTGCCGTCGTTCTCGACGATGGTGACCTGGGTCTCGTTGGTCGCCTCGCCGGTCTGGGAGGAGAAGAAGGCGCTGGCCGGGATGGTCCGGTACGTCTTGTGGTAGGGCTCCGGCTCGGCGTTCTGGCCGCCGAGGAAGATGGTCCAGCCGTTCTCGGCGATCGACGGGTCGACGCCGAAGCGGATCTTGTCGTCCGCGGCGACCGTGATGGTCTTCTCGGCCTTCCTGTTGAGGCACTGCTGGATCTGCGACTCCTTGATGGCGTCGCCGTCGTTGTAGCAGGCGGCCTCGGAGTGCACCGAGTCGGTCCCGACCGTCAGGGTCGCGAGCGGAGTCGGCTTGTCGCAGGCGGAGAGTACGAGGAGGCCGGCGGAGACGGCCCCGAGGGCGACGGCGGCCCGGCGGCGCGAGCCGGTGAAGAACGCAACGGTCATGGCCCGAAGGCTATCGGGCGTGTCGAACTCCGCCACGCGGGGGTGCGGCGCGCCGCGTTTTCCCCCCGGTGTGGCGGCGCGGCAGCGCTCGAGCGGCCGGGGCGCCCACCGGTCCCGCACGGCCTCCGGCCCGCCCCGGGGTCCGGCACGGCCGGCCCACCCCGGGGTCCGGCACGGCCGGCCCGCCCACGGGTCCCGCACGGCCTCCGGCCCGCTCCGGGGTGCCGCACGACTCCGGGTCGCCCCGGGCCCCGTGGGTGGCTCGAGCCCCGGCCCGCCCCGGGGCCGGTGGGTGGCTCGGGCCCGGTGGGTGGCTCGGGCCTCGGCCCGCCCCGGGGCCGGTGGGTGGCTCGGGCCCGGTGGGTGGCTCGGGCCTCGGCCCGCCCCGGGAGTGCGCGGGTGGCTCGGCTCCGGTGGGCGCCTCGGGCCCCGGTGGGTGGCTTGGAGGCGGTGGGGGGCTCGGGCTCCGGCCCGTCCCAGGGACCGGTGGGTGGTGGCTCGGAGCTCGGGGCCGGCTCGCAGCCTGGTGGGTGGCTGGGACCGGTGGGTGGCTCGGGGCTTCACTTGGGGGGCTGGGACGGCAGGGGCTTGCGGGCGGCCGTCAGGAGGCCGCGGACCGAGAGGAGGGCGCCCAGACCCAGGAAGCCGGCCGCCACCGACATGCCGACCGGGCCGCTCAGCGGCAGTGAGATGCCGATCGCGCCGCCCACCACCCACGCCATCTGGAGCAGGGTCTCCGAGCGGGCGAACGCGGACGTGCGCACCACCTCCGGCACGTCCCGCTGGATCAGCGCGTCGAGCGACAGCTTCGACAGCGCCTGCGTCAGGCCCGCCACCGCGCCCAGCACGGCCACCATCGCCCCGCCGAAGAACGCCGCCGCGAGGATCGCCACCCCGCACACCGTCGTGATCATCGTGGCGATGATCACCTCCGGGGCGTGGCCGCGTTCCTTCAGGAGCGATCCGACGGCCGTCCCGCAGGCGTTCCCCACGCCCGCCGCCACCGCCACCATCGCGAGCGACACCGCCGCGCTCTGCCCCGACAGCGGATGCTCGCGCAGCAGGAAGGCCAGGAAGAAGATCAGGAACCCGGACAGCATCCGCTGCGCCGCGTTCGCCTGGAGCCCGTGCAGCACCGAGGGCCCCACCGTCCGCAGGCTCGGCTTCTTCTCGCCGTGCGTGAGCAGGTGCGCCCGCCGTTCGCCCTTCGCCGAGTCGACCTTGTGCGGCATCCGGAACGCCCAGTACGCGCCCAGCAGGAACAGCGCACACGCCCCGTACAGCGGGTACTTCGGCCCGATCTGCTGGAGCCCGGCGCCGATCGGCGCCGCGATCCCGGTCGCGAGCAGGCCCGCGAGGGTGACCCGGGAGTTCGCCTTGACCAGCGAGAAGCCGGGCGGCAGCAGCCGCGGCACGACGGCGCTGCGCACCACGCCGTACGCCTTCGACGCCACGAGCACGCCGAGCGCGGCCGGGTAGAGCTGGATGCCGCCGGTCGCCACCGCCCCCGACATGGTGATCGCGAGGACCGCGCGGGTCAGCATCGCCCCGGCCATCGCCGCCCGCCGCCCGTGCGGGAGGCGGTCGAGGAGCGGGCCGATCACGGGGGCCAGCAGGGTGAACGGGAGCATGGTGATCGCCAGGTAGAGCGCGACCCGGCCGCGAGCCTCGTCCGTGGGCACGGAGAAGAAGACCGTGGACGCGAGCGCGACCGTGATCATGACGTCTCCGGCGCCGTTCACGGCGTGGAGCTCGATCAGCCTGCCGAGGCCCGACTCGCCCGCGCCGTGGGCGTGCGTCGCCCTGCGGATGCCCTTGGCCGTGCCCGTGACCGGCCAGTGCAGGGCGCGCCCGACCTTCCGGCCCGCTCGGCTGAGCGGCCCGGCATGATCGTCGGATCGTGCGGACGACCGTGCGGCTGCCACTCCGTCATAGTGCCCCACAGCCCCGACTTGTGAACCGTGCCACGGCGGGCGGCGGTCCACGATCCGGGCCACTTGGGGCGGGCAGGTGGGCGGCGGGCGGCGGAGGGGGTAGCGTGCGTAGCGCGCCACCGGCGGAAGATCTCGGCCGCGCGCCTCTTCGGCATCCCGCAGAATGGATGACGATAGGTGTGCCCGAGAGACGCGAGACATGTCGGGCGCGGACGTCGATGCGGCCCTCTGGTCCGCTCCGCCCGCCGCCCGGGGCTTTTCGCTCCCGCTCCTCGGCCGGCGCACCCGTGAGACGGCGTAGGAGAGAAGCGAGACCTGTGAGTGCTGCGACGACGCGAAGCCGTACCCCGCGTACCCCCGACCGCCTGTGCGCCGAGGCCGTAGACCTGGCGCGGACGGCCGCCGAGGAGGCTGCCGCACCCGGCATTGTCGGGGCCCACGTGGAGGCCGTCGCCGAGGGTGACCGGGTCGTCACGCACTTCTTCGAGTGCAAGGAGCCGGGCTACCGGGGCTGGCGCTGGGCCGTGACGGTCACCCGCGCCTCCCGGGCGAAGAACGTCACCCTTGACGAAACCGTCCTGTTGCCCGGCTCGGACGCCCTGCTGGCCCCCGAGTGGGTGCCGTGGAGCGAGCGGCTGCGACCGGGCGACATGGGCCCGGGCGACCTGCTGCCGACGGAGCAGGACGACCTCAGGCTGGAGCCGGGGTACTCGGGCGAGGACACCCCGCCGCCGAACTCCGCGGTCTCGGAGGAGATGGCGGACCATCTCGACGCGGAGGACGCCGAGATCGTCTCCCGTACGCCGTCCCGGGGCGCGATCGCCTCCGTGGCGGAGGAGCTCGGCATGCGGCGGGCGCGGGTGCTGTCGCGGTACGGGCTGCACGTGGCGGCGGACCGCTGGGACGAGTCGTTCGGGGCGAAGACCCCGATGGCGCAGGCGGCGCCGGCGTCGTGCGAGTCCTGCGCGTTCCTGGTGCCGCTGGCGGGCTCGCTGAAGCAGGCGTTCGGCGTCTGCGCGAACGAGTTCTCGCCGGCGGACGGGCGGGTCGTCTCGCTCGCGTACGGGTGCGGTGGGCACTCGGAGGCGGCGGTCATGCCGAAGCCGCCGCGTCCGGCGCCGCCGGTACTGGACTCGATGGGCGCGGACGCGTTCCCGCTCCGTCCGGCGAAGGACTCGGGCTCGACGACGGAACCGGACGGCATCTCGGAAGACCTGGGCCACTCGTAACGTCCTCTCCGCCCGCCACGTCCTCTCCGCCCGCTCCCGATGGGCCCCCGAACGGGGTCCGGGGGAGGGCGGGCACGACGGACGGCGCCCGTGCGGGCGCCTCCGCCTCTCGTGCCCCGCGCCCCCGGGCGCGTGCGCGGTCCCGTGCGCCGTCCGTGTGCCCGCCCCCGGCGGGAGGGCCGCCACACGGCGGCCGGGTAGCGGGACGACCGCGCACACGGGGGAGCGGCGCGCTGGGTGGTGTCCGCGCGCGGTACCTTCGGGCACCGGTACACACCCGCCCGCAGAGTGGAGTCAGACGTGAGCGTCAGCGTCAGGACGTCGACCGACGGAGCCGATCCCTTCGGCACCGCCCGGCTGCGGAGAGGCGTACTCGATGCCTGGGGCGCCGGGCCCGCCCGGTTCCGGGAGGACGCCAACGCCGAGGAGGACCTCGCCCTCGGCGGCTACCGCGACCGCCTCGTCGTCGAACTCGCACAGAACGCCGCCGACGCCGCCCACCGCGCCGGCGTCACCGGACGGCTCCGGCTCACCCTGCACCCTGCCGGGCCCGACGCCCCCGCCCTCCTTGCCGCGGCCAACACCGGCGCCCCGCTCGACGCGACCGGCGTCGAGTCGCTCTCCACCCTCCGCGCCTCCGCCAAGCGCGAGCACGACCGCGGAGCCGTAGGCCGCTTCGGCGTCGGCTTCGCCGCCGTCCTCGCCGTCTCCGACGAGCCCGCCGTCCTCGGCCGCCACGGCGGGGTCCGCTGGTCGCTCGCCGAGGCCCGCGAACTGGCCGCCGAGGCCGCCCGGCACAGCCCCGGCCTCGGGGACGAGCTGCGCCGCCGTGACGGCCACGTGCCGCTCCTGCGCCTCCCGCTGCCGGCCGAGGGCACCGCACCCGACGGCTACGACACCGTCGTCGTCCTCCCCCTCCGGGACTCCGCCGCCGTCGACCTCGCCGAGCGGCTCCTCGACTCCGTCGACGACGCCCTGCTGCTCACACTGCCCGGCCTCGCCGAGATCGTCGTCGAGACCGCGGACGGCGTACGTGTCCTCACCCGCGCCGAGCACGAGTCGTACGTCCACATCGAGGACTCCGCCACCCGCGAGACCCGCCGCTGGCGGACCGTCAGCCACGGCGGCCCCCTCGACCCCGCCCTCCTCAAGGACCGGCCGGTCGAGGAGAGGCTGCGCCCGTACTGGACGGTGACCTGGGCCGTACCCGTGGACGCCCAGGGCGCCCCGCTGTACCCCCGTACCGCCCCCGTCGTCCACGCCCCCACCCCCACCGACGAACCGCTCGGCCTGCCCGCCCTGCTGATCGCCTCCCTCCCGCTGGACACCGCCCGCCGCCACCCGGCCCCCGGGCCGCTCACCGACTTCCTCGTCGAGCGCGCGGCCGACGCGTACGCCGAACTCATCGCCGACTGGGAGCCGGTGACATCCGCGACGATCGACCTGGTGCCGGGACCGCTCGGCAAGGGCGCCCTGGACGGGGCGGTCCGCGCGGCGATCCTCCAGCGGCTGCCGCGCGTGGCGTTCCTGGCGCCCGAGTTGCCGTCGGAGGAGGTGCCCGCGCTGCGCCCGGTGGAGGCCGAGGTGGTGGAAGGCGCGGGCCGCGACACCATCGCCGTCCTGGCGGAGGTCTTCCCGGCCCTGCTGCCCGCCGGGCTCGAACGGCGCGCGGAGCTGCGCACGCTCGGCGTCGGGCGGGTCCCGCTGACCGAGGCGATCGACCGGCTCGCCGGGGTGGACCGCCCGCCGTCGTGGTGGTGGCGGCTGTACGACTCCCTCGCGGGCGTGGACCCGGACCGGCTGACCGGTCTCCCGGTGCCGCTGGCCACCCCGGCCGACGCGCCCGAGGACGCCAGGATCCGCACCACCATCGGCCCCCGGCACGTGCTCCTTCCCCAGGACGGCACCCCCGCCGACCTGACCCGGCTCGGCCTCAAGGTCGCCCACCCGGACGCCGCCCACCCGATCCTGGAGAAGCTGGGCGCCCTCTCGGCCACGCCCCGCGTGATCCTGACGACACCCCAGGTCAGGGCGGCGGTCGCCGCCTCCCTCGACGCGGGCGAGATCTGGGACGAGGACGCGGACACCCTGGACGCCGACGAGCTGGCCGAGACGGTCCTCGCGCTCGTCCGGGACGCGGAGCTGGAGCCGGGCGACGAGCCGTGGCTCGGCGCGCTGGCCCTCCCGGACGAGGACGGGGAGCTCGCGCCCGCCGGTGAACTGGTCCTGCCCGGCAGCGCCTTCGCCGCCGTGATGCGTGAGGACGAACTCGCCCTCTGCGACGCCGAACTGGCCGACCGCTGGGGCGAACAGCCGCTCGCCGCCTGCGGCGTGCTCGCGGGCTTCGCCCTGGTCCGGGCCACCGACCTCGTCCTCGACCCCGACGAACTGGAACCCCGCGAGGGGGACTTCGCCGAGACCGACGACGCCGGGTTGCTCGACGCGGTCGACGTCTGGTGCGAGGACGTCCTCGACCGGCTGCCCGAGGCTCCGGTGCCGCCGGTGGCGACCGAGATCGTCGCCGTACGGGACCTGGACCTGGTCGACGACGACGCCTGGCCGCAGGCGCTCGCCCTGCTCGCGCGCCCGCCGCTGCGGGACGCGCTCACCCAGCCCGTACGGGTCCTGATGCCGGACGGTACGACCGAGACCGTACGGTCGTACACGGCCTGGTGGCTGCGTGACCACCCCGTCCTCGACGGCCGCCGCCCCGCCGGACTGCGCGCCGCCGGTACGGATCCGCTGCTGACCGGCCTGTACGACTCCGCCGACGCGACCGGCTTCGAGGACGAGCAGGTCCTCCGGGCGCTGGGCGTGCGGACCTCGGTCTCCGCGCTCCTCGACGAGCCGGGCGGCGCGGCCGAACTGCTCGGCCGGCTCGCCGACCCGGACCGTGTGGTCTCCGGTGCCCAACTGCACGCCCTGTACACGGCGCTGGCCGACCTGGACCCCGAGCAGGTCACCCTCCCGGACGACCTGCGCGCGGTCGTGGACGGCGAACTGGTGGTGGTCGACGCCTCCGAGGCCCTGGTCGCGGACGCCCCCGACCTCCTTCCGCTCGCGGGCGGGCTTCCGCTGCTGCCGGTGGCCCCGGCGCGGGCGGCGGACCTGGCGGAGCTGTTCCAGGTGCGGCGGCTGAGCGAGTCCGTCGCGGCCGAGGTGACCACGGTGGGCGAGGAGCACGACGTCCCGCCCTCGGTCCACGCGCTCCTCGGGCCGGCGACCCCGGAGACGTACGTCGAGCACGAGGAGCTCCGCGCCGCCGGTGTCGAGCTGGACTGGCGCCAGACCCCGGACGGCGCGATCCACGCCGCGACCCTGGAGGGCGTCGCGGCCGGCCTCGCCTGGGCTGCAGGCCAGTGGCCGCGCCGCTTCGAGGTCGCGGCGCTCCTGGAGGACCCGTCGCGTACGGCGGAACTGGCCCGCGACAGGTGGTTCGACTGACCGGCCCTGTGGGCGCCCGCCTCCACTGAGCCGACGGCGGTGGGTGGCCCGTCAGGCCGGGAAGCGCCGGTCCATCTGGCGCCAGGCCAGCTCCAGCAGGCCCGCCCCTGCCGCCGCGATCGCCACCGCCGTCCAGGGCATCGTCACGCCGACCAGCTTCAGGGCGAAGAAGTCCTGGAGCCAGGGCACGACCAGGACCAGGAGGAAGGCGCCGCCCATGGCCGCGACCAGGGCGATGCGCCACCAGGTGTAGGGGCGGGCGACGATCGCCAGGACCCACATGGAGACCAGGAAGAGGGTCAGGGTCGCGGCGCTCGTCTCGGCGTCGAGGGAGCCCGGGCCGGTGTAGTACGAGCGGGCCACGAGGTACGTCGCGAAGGTGGCCGCGGCCGCGACGATCCCGCCCGGGATCGCGTACCGCATCACGCGTCTCACGAAGTTCGGCCTCGCGCGCTCCTTGTTGGGGGCGAGCGCGAGGAAGAACGCGGGGACTCCGATGGTGAGGGTGGACAGCAGGGTCAGGTGCCGGGGCAGGAAGGGGTACTCGACCTGGGAGCAGACCACCAGGATGGCCAGGAGGACGGAGTAGACCGTCTTCGTCAGGAAGAGCGTCGCGACCCGGGTGATGTTGCCGATGACCCGGCGGCCCTCGGCCACCACCGACGGGAGGGTCGCGAAGGAGTTGTTCAGGAGGACGATCTGGGCGACCGCGCGGGTCGCCTCCGAGCCCGACCCCATGGAGACGCCGATGTCGGCGTCCTTGAGGGCGAGGACGTCGTTCACGCCGTCGCCCGTCATGGCGACCGTGTGCCCGTGGGACTGGAGCGCGCCGACCATGTCCCGCTTCTGCTGCGGGGTGACCCGGCCGAAGACCGCGTTGCGGTCGAGTTCGTCGGCCATCGCGGACGGCTCGGCCGGCAGCAGCCGGGCGTCGACGGTGTTCTCGGCCCCCGGCAGGCCGAGCTTGCCGGCCACCGCGCCGACCGACACCGCGTTGTCACCGGAGATGACCTTGGCGGCGACGTTCTGGTCGGCGAAGTAGGCGAGGGTGTCGGCGGCGTCGGGCCGCAGCCGCTGTTCGAGGACGACGAGGGCGGTGGGGCGCGCGTCGTGGGCGACGTCGGGGGCGTCGAGCTCACGCGTGGTGCGGGCGAGGAGCAGGACGCGGAGCCCCTGCTCGTTGAGGTGGTCGATCTCGGCGAGGGTGGGGTCGTCGGACTTCAGGAGCACGTCGGGCGCGCCGAGCAGCCAGGAGGAGACGTCCCCGTCGCCCTCGCTGAAGGCCGCGCCGCTGTACTTGCGGGCGGAGGAGAAGGGCAGCGACTCGGTGCAGCGCCACTCCTCGGAGTCGGGGTAGGCGTCGATGATGGCCTGGAGCGAGGCGTTGGGGCGGGGGTCGGACTCGCCGAGGGCGCCGAGGACCTTCCGTACGTACGTCTCGTCGGTGCCGTCCAGGGGCCGCAGTTCGGTGACGTCCATGCCGCCCTCGGTCAGCGTGCCCGTCTTGTCGAGGCAGACGACGTCGACACGGGCCAGGCCCTCGATGGCCGGCAGCTCCTGCACGAGGCACTGTTTGCGGCCGAGGCGGATCACCCCGATCGCGAAGGCGACGGAGGTGAGCAGGACCAGGCCCTCGGGGATCATCGGGACGATGCCGCCGACGGTCCGGGCGACGGAGTCCTTGAAGTCGGTCTCCTTGACGACGAGCTGGCTGATGATGAGGCCGATCGCGGTCGGGACCATCATCCACGTCACGTACTTGAGGATCGTGGAGATGCCGGAGCGCAGCTCGGAGTGGACGAGGGTGAAGCGGGATGCCTCCTCGGCGAGCTGGGCGGCGTACGCCTCGCGCCCGACTTTGGTGGCGGTGAACGCGCCGCCGCCCGCGACCACGAACGAGCCCGACATCATCCGGTCGCCGGGCTTCTTCACGACCGGGTCGGCCTCGCCGGTGAGCAGCGACTCGTCGACCTCCAGGCTCTCGGCCTCCGCCACCTCGCCGTCGACCACGACCTTGTCGCCGGGGCCGAGTTCGATCAGGTCCCCGAGGACGATCTCGGAGGTGGAGACCTCGGCGGCGGCCCCGTCGCGGCGGACGGTGGGTTTCGCCTCGCCGATGACGGCGAGTCCGTCGAGGGTCTTCTTGGCGCGGAGCTCCTGGATGATGCCGATGCCGGTGTTGGCGATGATCACGAAGCCGAAGAGGCTGTCCTGGATCGGCGCGACGAAGAGCATGATCACCCAGAGCACGCCGATGATCGCGTTGAAGCGGGTGAAGACGTTGCCGCGGACGATGTCGACGGTGGAGCGGGAGCTGCGGACGGGTACGTCGTTGACCTCGCCGCGGGCGACGCGTTCGGCGACCTCGGCGGAGGTCAGGCCGGCGACGCTGTGGACGACGGGGGGCTCGTCCGCCGCGTTCCCGCTGCCGCCCGTGTCGATCTTCGCCCGCTGAGTCATGTTCTCGACGGTACGGCCGGAACCGGTCGTTCACCCGCCGGGAAGCACGAACATCAGACCGCGGGAGGACCGGAATCGTCCCGTGGTACTACGGGCTGTCCGGCGAGCCCCGTCCGGCGGTGCTACGGCGGTGCTACGAGGTGGGGGCGGCGCCCTCGGCGGCCTTCCTCGCCGCGTCCCTCCTGATGGCCGCGTCGCGCTTCCGTACGTACCAGATGCCGATCAGCCCGAGGCCGGCCCCGGCCAGGCACGTCCACACCCACCAGGTCAGGTCACGGTCGTCGAACCAGCCGTAGAAGGGGACCTGGACGAGGAAGAGGACGAACCAGAGGATCGTGCCGCCGGTGATGGTGGCGACGACGGGCCCCTCCAGGGGCTCGGGTGCCTCGTGCTTGGGGGTCCACTTCGCCATGCGGTCAGTCTAGGCGGCGGCACCGGCGGTCTACGCGCGGAGATGGACGCCCCTTCGTTCATGTGTTCATACTGAAACGGTTTGCCTGAGGCGGGATTCCTTCGTATGAACCGCCGAATAAACCACCCGCAAGGACTCCCCATGAGCACCACGGCCACCTCCCCCGCAGCCGAAGGCGGCGCGGGCGGTACCCCCACGGCCATGCCCCCCGCCCCGGAGAACGGCGCTCCCGCCTCCGGCGTCGACCGCTTCTTCAGGATCTCCGAGCGCGGCTCCACGGTCGCCCGTGAGGTCCGCGGCGGTTTCGCCACCTTCTTCGCGATGGCCTACATCATCGTGCTGAACCCGATCATCCTCGGCAGCGCCAAGGACATGTACGGGAACCAGCTCGACGGCGGCCAGCTGGTCACCGCGACCGTGCTCACCGCGGCCTTCTCGACGCTCCTCATGGGCGTCATCGGCAACGTCCCGATCGCCCTCGCGGCCGGCCTCGGCGTCAACACGGTCGTCGCCCTCCAGCTCGCGCCGCGGATGTCCTGGCCGGACGCGATGGGCATGGTCGTCCTCGCGGGCCTCGTCGTGATGCTGCTCGTCGCCACCGGTCTGCGCGAGCGCGTGATGAACGCGGTCCCGGTCGGTCTGCGCAAGGGCATCGCGATCGGCATCGGTCTCTTCATCATGCTCATCGGCCTCGTCGATTCGGGTTTCGTCTCCCGTATCCCCGACGCCGCGCACACCACCGTCCCGCTCCAGCTCGGCGGTGACGGTCACCTCACCGGCTGGCCGGTCCTGGTCTTCGTCCTCGGCACGCTGCTCACCCTCGCGCTCATCATCCGCAAGGTGCCGGGCGCCATCCTCATCTCCATCGTCGTCATGACGATCGTGGCGATGGTGATCAACGCGGTCGCCACCGTCCCGTCCTGGGGTCTGACCACCCCGACCTGGCCCGGCAACCCGGTGGCCTCGCCCGACTTCGGGCTGGTCGGCGAGGTGAGCCTCCTCGGCGGGTTCGAGAAGGTCGGGATGCTGACCGGCGTCCTCTTCGTCTTCACCGTGCTGCTGTCCTGCTTCTTCGACGCGATGGGCACCATCCTCGGCGTCGGCGACGAGGCCAAGCTGATGGACAAGGACGGCAACCTCCCCGGCATCAACAAGGTCCTGCTGGTGGACGGCCTGGCCGTCGCCTCCGGCGGCGCCACGTCGTCCTCCGCCACCACCTGCTTCGTGGAGTCCACGGCGGGCGTCGGCGAGGGAGCCCGTACCGGTCTCGCCTCGGTGGTCACCGGTGCTCTCTTCTCGGTGGCGCTGTTCCTCACGCCGCTCGCCACGATGGTCCCGTCCCAGGCGGCGACGCCCGCGCTGCTCGCGGTCGGCTTTCTGATCCTGGCCGGTTCGGTCAAGGAGATCGACTGGAGCGACTTCACCATCGCGGTGCCGGCGTTCCTGGCGATGGTGATGATGCCGTTCACGTACTCGATCACCAACGGCATCGGCATCGGCTTCATCGCCTTCAGCGTGCTGCGGCTCGCGGCCGGCCGGGGCCGCGAGGTCCCGGTGGCCATGTACGCCGTGTCGGCGGTCTTCGTCTTCTACTACGCGATGCCGGCCCTCGGCCTCACGTGAGCGGACCGACCTGATCGGGCTTCGTCAGCCCGTAGAACTTCTCTGTCTCGTCGACGGCCGAGCTGAACCGTTCGTCGAAGTCATCGCGGATGAGCGTCCGGACCACGTAGTCCTGGACGCTCATTCCGCGTTTGGCGGCATGTCCCTTGAGACGGTCGAACAGCTCACCGTCGATGCGCAGGCTGAGCACGGTCGATCCCATGCCAGTCAGGGTCGCGGCACAGATGGGCCCGGTGCGTCACTTTCCGGATCCTTCTCACTCGTTCGGGTGACTGATTCGGGTGCGGGCATTCCGGTTGGTATTTAGTTCTGCTAATGAGTTATGCTAACGAACATGCCTGACCTGTCCCACGGCACCGCCGACGACGTCGCCGCCGTGAACGCGCTCCGCTCCGCCGTCATGCGCCTCGGCCGACGACTCAAGCACCAGCGCGTCGACGAGTCGCTGAGCCCGACCGAGATGTCGGTCCTCGGCACTCTGGCGCTCTGCGGCTCCGCCACCCCCGGTGAGCTGGCCCGCAAGGAACACGTCCAGCCGCCGTCGATGACCCGCATCGTGGCGCTGCTCGAAGCCAAGGGGCTGGTCCGGCTGGAGCCTCACCCCGACGACCGCAGGCAGAAGGTCGTCAGCCAGACCGAGCGGGCCGAGACCATGCTCGAGGAGTCCCGCCGCAAGCGGAACGCCTGGCTGGCCGCCCTCGCCGAGGGTCTGGACGAGGACGAATGGGCCAAGCTGCGCGCGGCGGCCCCCGTCCTGGAGAAGCTCGCACACCTCTGACCCCAGGGGGACGGCCTCCGACCCCCAGCCCGACGCCGAGGAGGCGACGCACTTTGAGTACGGGACCCGGAGCAGACTCCGCACCCGTCCACAAACCCGACACCCGCACCCGCGGGCGGGGAGAAACCTTCTCCTCACTCCGCATCCGCAACTACCGGCTGTTCTTCACCGGTGCCATCGTCTCCAACACCGGCACCTGGATGGCCCGCATCACCCAGGACTGGCTGGTCCTGAGCCTCACCGGCTCCGCCGCCGCGGTCGGCATCACGACAGCGCTCCAGTTCCTCCCGATGCTGCTCTTCGGTCTGTACGGCGGCGTCATCGCCGACCGCTACCCGAAGCGGCGCATCCTCCTGATCAGCCAGGCCGCCCTCGGCCTCTGCGGACTCGCCCTCGCCGTCCTGACGCTCTCCGGCCACGTCCAGGTCTGGCACGTCTACCTGGTCGCCTTCCTGCTCGGCATGGTCACCGTCGTCGACAACCCGACCCGGCAGTCCTTCGTCTCCGAGATGGTCGGCCCGACGCAGCTGCGCAACGCCGTCTCGCTGAACTCCGCGAACTTCCAGACCGCCCGGCTCGTCGGCCCCGCCGTCGCCGGCCTGCTGATCGCCACGATCGGCAGCGGCTGGTCGTTCCTGCTCAACGGCCTGTTCTTCCTCGCCCCGCTCACCGGACTGCTGCTGATGCGCCCGAGCGAGTTCCACCCCGTGGAGCGCGCGCCGCGCGGCAAGGGCCAGCTCCGCGAGGGACTGCGGTACGTCGCAGGGCGCCCGGAGCTGATCTGGCCGATCGTCCTCGTGGGCTTCGTCGGCACCTTCGGCTTCAACTTCCCGATCTGGCTCACGGCGTTCTCCGAGGAGATCTTCCACGTCGGCGCGGGGACGTACGGCTTCCTGAACACCCTCATGGCGGCCGGCTCGCTCGCGGGCGCGCTCTTCGCCGCCCGGCGCGGCTCCACGCGGCTGCGGAAACTGGTGGGCGCGGCCGTCGTCTTCGGCGTCCTGGAGGTCGCGGCGGCGTTCTCGCCGTCGTTCTGGCTCTTCGCGCTGCTGCTCGTCCCGATCGGCATGTTCGGTCTGACGGTCAACATCACCGCGAACTCGGCGGTCCAGCTCGCGACCGACCCGGCGATGCGAGGCCGGGTCATGAGCCTCTACATGATGGTCTTCGCGGGCGGTACGCCGATCGGCGCGCCGCTGCTGGGCTGGATCACGGACACGTACGGACCGCGCGTGGGCTTCGCGACGGGCGGCCTGGTCTCGCTCGTGGCGGCCGGCGCGATCGGCCTGGTCCTGGCCAGGGTCGGCGGCCTGAGGATGTCCCTGGGCTGGCACCACGGGCACCCGCGGGTGCGGTTCGTGGAACGCGAGGCCCTCGCGACAGCGGCGTGACCGCCCCGCGGGGGCCGGGGACCGGCAGGGGCGCCGGTCCCCGGAGCGCGCCCGCCGCTGCGAGACTCTTCGCATGAGGCTTTTCGCTGCCGTGCTGCCTCCCCTGGAGCAGCTGACGGAACTCGCAGGCGTCGTCGACCGCCTGGCGCACCTGCCGGGCGCCGAGCGGCTCCGGTGGACCTCGCGGCCCGGCTGGCACTTCACGCTCGCCTTCATGGGCGAGGTCGACGACGACCTGCTCCCCGACCTCCACGCGCGGCTCGGCCGCGCCGCCCACCGCACTCCGCCGTTCGGCCTGCGGCTGCACGGCGGCGGTCACTTCGGCCGGGCGGTGCTGTGGACGGGGGCGGCCGGGGACCTCGACGAGATGCGCCTGCTCGCCGAGCGCGCCGACGCCGCCGCCCGCCGCGCGGGCGTCCCGATGGACGAGCACCGCCGCTACCAGGCCCACCTCACGGTCGCCCGCTCCCGCGCCGCCGACCTCGACCTGCGCCCCTTCGTCGACGCGCTCGCCCCCTTCGAGGGCACCCGCTGGCAGGTCCCGGAGCTGGCGCTCGTCCGCAGCAACCTGCCGGCCGGCGGGGCGCCGGGGGAGCAGCCCCGGTACGAGACGGTCGCCGCATGGCCGCTGGGCGGCGCGGGTTAACCTCTTCGAGTGGACCCGAAGACCCGTAACCGGATCATGGCCGGTGTGCTCGTACTGATGTTCGCGATCGTCGCGCTGTCGTCGGTGCTCGGCCGGTAGCTATGCGTCGAGCGGGTTCGTGAGAACCCGTCCGGCGATGCCGGCGTCGATCGCCGCCGCCGCGGAACTCGTCGGCTTGCGCTCCGCCTGGTCGCGGAAGCAGCCGAGGAACTCCTCCGCGATCCCGAGGCGTGGATGGCGCGCCAGCACCTCCGCCTTGAACGCGGCGGAGAAGTCGTCCGTGTACCGCCCGGAGATGTCCAGGCTGGTCGAACGCTCCAGCAGATGGCCCTCCGGGTCCGAGTGGACGTCGACGTCGCTCGCCATGTGCACGATGATCACGTCCGCCAGCCGCTGCCGCCTGGCCGCCGGCCACCCCGCGCCTGCGGCGAACACCCACGCCACATGGCCGCCGGCGCGCTCGAAGCCCACCGTGTGGCTGTCGAACTCCGGCGTCAGCCCGATGTCGTGGAGCAGCGCGGAGACGTACAGCAGCTCGGGATCGAAGTCGATGCCCTGCGCCGTGCCGTACGCGGCGGCCCACACATGGGCCCGTATCGAGTGGTTCAGCAGCGCCGGCGAGCAGTAGGCGGTGGCCACCTCCAGGGCGGTGGCGCAGGCCGGGGTGTCGGGCGTCTTGATCATGTCGAGTGTCATGTCCGCGAGTATCACCCGCGGGCGCGCCCTCGGCCGAGGGCACGTGCCCTGGGGGTACGCCCGGGGGCACGTGCCCCCGGGCAAGGGCGCGCCCCGCCGTGCGGGTCTCCGCCGTGCGGGTCTCCGCCCTGGCAGGGGCCCCGGCCCCGCAGGCCCCCGCCCCGCAGGCCCCCGACTCGCAGGTGGAGCGCGCCCAGGCCGGGTGGCCCGGCCGGGTGCGCTCCGGCCGCCTGTGCCCGGCCGGGGTGCGCTCCGGTCGGCTGTTCACCAGGCGAAGGCCTCCGGCGACGGCCCCGGCCCGGGGAAGACCTCGTCGAGTCCGGCCAGCAGCTCCTCCGAGAGCTCCAGCTCGACCGCGCGCAGGGCGCTCTCCAGCTGCTCCGCCGTGCGCGGGCCGACGATCGGTCCGGTGACGCCGGGGCGGGTGAGCAGCCAGGCCAGGGCGGCCTCGCCGGGTTCGACGCCGTGCTTGTCGAGCAGATCCTCGTACGCCTGGATCCGGGCGCGTACGGCCGTGTCGGCGAGGCTGTCGGCGGCCCGTCCGCTCGCGCGCCGTCCGCCCTCGACCTGCTTCTTGATGACGCCGCCCAGCAGTCCGCCGTGCAGCGGGGACCAGGGGATGACCCCGAGACCGTACTCCTGCGCCGCCGGGATGACCTCCATCTCGGCGCGGCGCTCGAAGAGGTTGTAGAGGCACTGCTCGCTGACGAGGCCGACGGCGCCGCGCCGGGCCGCGGTCTCGTTGGCCTGGGCGATCTTGTAGCCGGGGAAGTTGGAGGAGCCGGCGTAGAGGATCTTGCCCTGCTGGATCAGGACGTCGATCGCCTGCCAGATCTCGTCGAAGGGGGTCAGGCGGTCGATGTGGTGGAACTGGTAGATGTCGATGTGGTCGGTGCCGAGCCGGGTGAGGGAGGCGTCGACGGCGCGGCGGATGTTCAGGGCGGAGAGCTTGTCCTCGTTGGGCCAGGTGTCGCCCTCGCGGGACATGGAGCCGTAGACCTTGGTGGCGAGGACGGTCTTCTCCCGGCGGCCGCCGCCCCGGGCGAACCAGCTGCCGATGATCTCCTCGGTGCGGCCCTTGTTCTCGCCCCAGCCGTAGACGTTGGCGGTGTCGACGTAGTTGATGCCCGCGTCCAGCGCGGCGTCCATGATCGCGTGGCTTTCGGCCTCGTCGGTCTGCGGGCCGAAGTTCATCGTGCCGAGGACGAGTCGGCTGACCTTGAGTCCCGTGCGTCCGAGCTGCGTGTACTTCATGGTCCCCAAGCCAACGCCTTGGAGCGCGCTCCAGGCAAGGGGGTTCCTGGGCGCGCTCGTTGGGGCCGGCAGGGTCAGCCGCCGAGCCAGCTGCCTGCGTCGAGGCGGAAGGTGGTCTCCGCGGGGACGACGCGGCGCAGTGCGCTCTCCATGTCCCGTACGCGTTCGGCGCCGAGGGCCGCGGACCATTCCGCACGCAGCCGGTCGAAGACCTCGGCCGAGCGGGCGAGGGCGTCGAGGCCGTGGGGCGTGAGGCGGACGAGCTTGCGGCGGGCGTCGGCGGGGTCGTCGGCGCGTTCGGCGTAGCCGAGGTCGAGGAGCCGGTCGACGGTCTTGCCCGCGGCCCGATGGAGAGCGTCGCCGCCGCCTGGGGCCATGTCCCGCAGGCCGTGGCCCGCATGGCCGAGTCCCCGCACGCGCTGGACGGCTTCCTCCGGCTGAGCGCGATGTTCGAGACCACGACGCTCGACCCGCACTCCCGCGAGACCGTCGTACTGACCGTCGCCACCCGCAACCAGTGCCGTCTGTGCATCGGGATCCACGAGGCGAAGCTGGCCACACTGGGCCCGGCTGAGCATCCCGAACGCCTCGAAGCCGTACGGGAGTTCACTCACCGGCTGCTCGCCGCTTCGGGAGCCGTGAGCGACGAGGAGCTGGAGCGTTTCCTCGGGTTCGGGTACACCCGCCAGAACGCCCTTGAGGTCGTCCTCGGCATCGGGGCGTACACCCTGTCGACCCTGGCGAACCGGCTGACCCGCTCGGAGTGAGGGGCGTCCTCGACGGCCGCGGGGTCCTTCGGGACGCCGGCAGGGCGTGCGGCGGTCTGTCAGTGACCGCCGGACGGGCCCGCGTACGCGGTGCCGAGACCCCACGCCTGGTGCATCGCCGAGGCGAACGCGGCCGCCAGCTTGTGCTCGCCGGAAGGCCCCGGGTGCGTGCCGTCGTACGTGTCCGTGGACAGGTCGTACGGCTCCGGCGCCGTCGCGAGCAGCAGGGGCGACGCGGCCGTGTCCAGGTCGGCGACGGCCTTGGCGAGCAGCTCGTTGAAGCGCTCGCACTCGGCGGCGAAGGGCGGGTCGTACGTGGCCCGGACGTTCGGGATGACCGGCATGACGACGGCCCTGACGCGCGGGTTCGCCGCGCGGGCGGCGGCGACGAAGGCGCGTGTGTTCTCCACGGTCTGCGCGCTGTCGGTGTAGAAGCCGAGGTCTATCAGGCCGAGGGAGACCAGCAGGACGTCGGCCCCGGTCGCGGTCACCGTCTCGCCGATCAGCGGCGCCATGTGCAGCCACCCCTCGCCCCAGCCGGCCAGATGACGCCGGGCGGACTCGGGGAAGGCGGGGTCGGCGTAGGCGTGCGAGACGGGCGCCTCGGCGACGGAGTCGTACAGCTCGGTGCGCGGACCGACGATCTCGTACCCGCCGGGCAGCGCGGCTTCGAGGTGCTGCCACATCCGGTAGCGCCAGGTGTGGTCGCCGGCCTGTCCGATGGTGCAGCTGTCGCCGACGAACATGAAACGCATGGTCACATCATCCCGGAGGCCGCCCGCCCCCTGCGACGTGATCCCGGCCACCCGGCCGCGCCGATCGGGGCGAACTCGGCTGCCCGCCGCCGCCCCCGTGCCCGCCGCCCCCGTGCCCGTCACCGCCGGGACCGCCACCGCCGGGGCCGTCGGAGGCCGCTGCCCCGACGGTCGCCGGACCCGTGGCATGGCACGCTGGAGGGCATGCGATCACTCCTGGGTGTTGTCGGCGCCGCCGCGCTGGTCCTGACCGTGGCGGCCGCCCCCGCCGCGGCCGCCGAGGCGGATCAGGACTTCACGATCAAGGACCCCCGGATCACCGAGTCCAGCGGTCTGGCCGCGAGCCGTGCCCACCCCGGGGTCTACTGGACGCACAACGACCAGGACGCACCGCTGATCTACGGCATCGACTCCCGTACCGGCGAGACCGTCGCGACGCTCACGATGAAGGGCGTCGGCACGCCCCGCGACATGGAGGCGATCTCCGTCGGCCCGGACGGCGACATCTACGTCGGCGACATCGGCGACAACAGGGACGGCACCTGGGACCACGTCTGGATCTACCGCTTCCCCGAGCCGAAGCAGCTCAGGAACCAGACCGTGACGGCGAAGCAGTACGACGTGAAGTACGCCGACGGGCCGCGCAACGCCGAGGCCCTGATGGTGCATCCGAAGACCGGCCGGGTCTACATCGCCAGCAAGAACGAGAACACCGGCGGGCTCTACGCGGGCCCGGAGCGGCTCTCGACAGCGGGCACGAACGTCTTCCGGCGGGTCGACGACGTGCCGTGGGTGACCGACGGCGCCTTCTCCCCGGACGGCGAACGGCTTCTGCTGCGCGGCTACTTCAGCGCGAAGGAGTACGTGTGGAAGGACGGCCGCCTCGGTGACGAGGGCACCGGCGCCGGCGCGCCCTTCCAGGGGCAGGCGGAGTCGGTGACGTACACGAGGGACGGCTCGGCGCTGATGTTCGGCTCGGAGGGCGCGAACAGCAGGGTCGTCCGTGTGGACCGGGACGACCCGGCCCCACGTCCCTCGGCGGAGTCCCCCGGCGGCTCGCCGAAGGACCCGGGCCCGGGCGGCGCGGACTCGTCGGCCACGGCCGAGGAGCGCGGCAACTTCACCGTCGGCGTGATCGTGCTGGGCGCCGCGACCGCCCTGGTCATCGGGGCGAAGCGCCTCCTGCGGCGCGGCTGACGAGCGCCTCGAAACCGTCGAGGAGTCGTTCGAGCCCGAAGGTGAAGTGGTCGAACTCCCTGGAGAAGGTGTCGTCGGCGAGGGCCGCCATGCGGGGGTAGTCGCCCGTGGCCATCGCCCGTTCCAGGTACGGGCTCTGGGCCGCCCAGAAGTCCTCGTCACTCACGCCGGTGTCCTTCACCGCCTCGACGGTGTCGATCTCCATGCGGGCGACGCCGGCCACATAGCTCTGCACGGTGATGATCACCCCGATCGTCTCGGGGTCGCTCAGGCCCATCCCGTGCGGGCCCTTCAGTCCGGTCAGGCAGAGTTCGAGGCCGCGCAGCGCGCTGGGGCCCACGACCGAGCGGGCCTGGTTGACCCGGAGCAGCCAGGGATGGGCCCGGAAGAGGCCGAGTTGGGCGCGGGCCAGCTTCTCGACCGTGTCCCGCCAGTGGGTGGGCGGTTCCGGGTCGCCCTGGAGGGACTCGCCCTGGACGCGGTCGAGCATCAGGTCGAGCAGCTCGGTCTTGCCGGGGACGTACCGGTACAGCGACATCGTCCCGACCCCGAGATCGGCCGCGACGCGCCGCATCGACACCGCGTCCAGGCCCTCCGCGTCGGCGACCCCGACCGCGGCCGTGACGATCCGGTCGAGGGTGAGGCCCGGTTTGGGGCCGCGGCTGGGGCGTCCGCCCGTGCCCCACAGGAGTTCCAGGCTGCTCGTCGTCGCGTCCTTCATGGCCTCACCTTAAAACTGAGTACACCGTACTCTGAATCGGGTACGGTGTACCCAGTTTCACCGAGCGGAGGATTCCCATGCACGAACACGCGGTCCTCGTCGAGGGCCTGCGCAAGCGGTACGGCGGCAGGCGCGGGAGCACGTACGCCCTCGACGGCCTCGACCTCACCGTCCGCCCCGGCACCGTCCACGGACTCCTCGGGCCCAACGGCGCCGGCAAGACCACCGCCGTGCGCGTCCTCGCCACCCTCCTGAGGCACGACGGGGGCCGGGCCGAGGTCGCCGGGCTCGACGTGGGCCGCGACCCGCGCGCCGTCCGCGCCCGGATCGGCCTGGCGGGCCAGTACGCCGCCGTCGACGAGGGCCTCACCGGCCGGCAGAACCTGGAGCTCTTCGGCCGTCTGTTCCACCTCGGCGCCCGCCGCGCCCGCGACCGGGCCGCCGAACTGCTCGACCGCTTCGACCTCGCCGAAGCCGCCGACAGGGGCGCGGGGAAGTACAGCGGGGGCATGCGACGCCGCCTCGACCTGGCCGCCTCGATGATCCTCGCCCCGCGCGTCCTCTTCCTCGACGAACCGACCACCGGACTCGACCCGCGCGGCCGCGGTGAGGTCTGGAACGCCGTCCGCACCCTGGTCGAGGGTGGTACGACGGTCCTGCTCACCACCCAGTACCTCGACGAGGCCGACCGGCTCGCGTCCAGGATCACGGTCATGGACCGGGGCCGGGCCATCGCCGACGACACCCCCGACGGGCTCAAGAACCGTGTGGGCGGCGACCGGGTCGAGGTCGTCACGGCGGAACCCGCCGACCTCGCCGCCGCCCGCGCCATCGTCGCCCGCCTCGCCGACGGCGAACCGGTCGTGGACGCCCACGAGCGGCGCGTCCACGCCCCCGTCTCCGACCGGGTCACGGCCCTGACCGAGGTGGCCAGGACGCTTCAGGACGAACGCATCGCGGTGGACGACATCGGACTGCGCCGCCCCAGCCTCGACGACGTCTTCCTCAGCCTGACCGGCCACGGCACGGACGAGGACCGCGACGGCACGGACGAGGACCGCGACCGCATGGGCGAGGGCCGCGACCGCATGGGCGAGGGCCGCGACCGCATGGGCGAGGAGCGTCACGGCACGGTCGTCGACCGAGTCCGCACGGACGGAGAGACCGCATGACCCGCACCGACCTGCCCCCCGCGACCCCCACGGCTCTGCTCCCCACCACCACGAGCCCGCTCGACCCGCCCCCCGGTGCCGGCCGTGGGCGCGCCTACTGGGCCGTCGTGGACTGCTGGAACGTGGTCCGCCGCACCCTGCTGAACTACCGCCGTCAACCCCTCGCGATCCTCTGGGTCCTCGGCTTCCCCATCGTCTCCGTCCTGCTCTACGGATTCGTCTTCGGCAGCGCCATGCGCGTCCCGGGCGGCGGTGACTACCGCGAGTTCCTGATGCCCGGCATGTTCGCCACGACCATGGCCTTCGGCTTCATGAACACCGCCACCACCGTCGTCACGGACGTGAACAAGGGCGTCGTCGACCGCTTCCGGTCCATGCCGATGGCGCCGTCCGCCGTCACCACCGGCCGGGGCGTCGCCGACCTCCTCGTCGCCTGCGCCGAGCTCGCGATCCTCGCCATGACCGCCCTCGCCATCGGCTGGACGTCCGACGGCGGCCTCGCCGCGACGGTGCTCGCCTTCGGCCTGCTGCTGCTCCTGCGCTTCGCTCTGATCTGGGTCGGGGTGTGGGCGGGGCTCGTCCTGCCGAACGCCGAGGCCGCGGGCGCCCTGTACGCCGTGATCTTCCCGCTGACGATGGTCTCCAGCGTGTACGTCGCCCCCTCCCTGATGCCCTCGTGGCTGGCGCCCGCCGCCGCGTGGAACCCGATCTCCTCGACCGTCACCGCGACCCGCGAGCTGTTCGGCAATCCCGGGGCGGGCGGCGGCAGCTGGGTGGAGCAGAACGCCGTCCTCATGGCCTTCGTCTGGCCTCTCGCGATCACGGCGGTCTTCCTCCCCCTCGCGGTACGGAGGTTCCGGTCCCTCAGCCGGTGACTCCCTCGTGTCGACCGTGGGCGCCGCCGGGTCGAGACTGGAAGGGGACCGGAAAACGCGTGGAGGAACCATGACCGGATTCACTCGCGAGAACACGCCTGTAGCCCTGGAGGGCGATGGCGTGGAGGTCCGCCTGACGGAGGTCGGCGGTGGCATGACCCTCGGCTTCATCCACCTCCCCGAGGGCACGGACATGGCTCCGGCGTTCAAGGGCCTGAAGGACGACATGTGCCAGTGCCCCCACTGGGGGCTCGTAACTGTTCGGAGTTAGGTCAACTCTAGTGTGCATTGGTGCCTTTGAGTGGGTGTTACGCTCACTGTATGAACCTCAAGGAGTGGGCGAAAGCGAACGGCGTGCATCCGCATACCGCTTACCGCTGGTTCCGTGAGGGCACGTTGCCGGTCCCCGCTGAGCGTGTGGGGCCGCGCACGATCCTGGTGAACATCGAGGCGAACACCTCACCCTCGGTGACGGGTGGTGTGGGTTTGTATGCCCGCGTCTCCTCTCACGATCAGAAGCCCGACCTGGAACGGCAGACGGCACGTCTGTCGGCGTGGGCGGCGAAGGCCGGTCACCGGGTGGTGCGGATCGAGTCCGAGATCGCTTCGGGTATGAACGGCGCCCGTACGAAGGCCCGTCGTCTGCTGGCCGACCCGGCGGTGACCACCGTGGTGGTGGAGCACAAAGACCGGCTCGGCCGGATGAACGTCGAGCTGGTCGAGGCGGCACTGTCTGCGACCGGGCGCCGCCTGGTCGTCCTGGACGACGGCGAGGTCGAGGACGACCTGGTCCGCGACATGGTCGAGGTGCTGACCTCGTTCTGTGCCCGCCTGTATGGGCGCCGGTCCGCGAAGAACCGTGCGCAGAAGGCTCTTGAGGCGGCTGCTGCCGGTGGCTGAGCCGAAGAAGAAGCAGCTCCGCACGATCGACGCGCCGTTCGTCGCGCTCGGTCCGTCCGGGGTTGCGATACGCGACCGGCTCAAGAACCTCACACCCGCCGACGAGAAGGTGCTGCGCCTGATCGGCGAGCACTTGGGACGGCTGGCGTCGCGTGATCTGGCGGAGCGTTGCCGTGACGGCAACGGCCACACCACGGATACGTGGGCGGCCCGTAAGCAGGGCCTGACCGCCGGGTCTTCGTCGCGGTGGGCGGGGTCGATCACGAAGGCCAGCCACGATCAGTGGGCGCTGTCCCGGCGCTGCCAGGCCGCGCGCATCCAGAACCTGGAAGCCGGTGTGCGGACGCTGATGCACCGTCTGTCCCTGTCGCTCGGGGAGAAGGGCACCAAGCGGGCTGCGGGCGGCTACCGCACCCGGGGCGAGTGGTTCCAGAAAACCCGGCGCCTGGCGGTCCTGGAGCACCGCCTCGGTGTCGCCCGCGCTGAGCGCGAGGCAGGTGTTGTGCACGTCGTACGCGGCGGCCGGAAGTTGCTCAACACCCGGCACAACCTGGATGCCGCCAAGCTCACCGAGGCCGAGTGGCGCCAGCAGTGGGAAGCCGAGCGCTGGTTCCTGGCCGCTGACGGCGAGTCCGGGAAACGCTTCGGCAACGAGACGATCCGCATCACCCCCGACGGCGAGGTCAGCATCAAGCTGCCCACGCCGCTCGCGCACTTGGCGAACGCCAAGCACGGCCGGTACATCCTCACCTCCCGTGTGGCCTTCGCGCACCGGGGCGCCGAGTGGGCTGATCGTGTGGAGGCAAACCGGGCCGTCGCCTACCGCATCCACTACGACGTGCAGCGCGGACGCTGGTACTTGACCGCAGCCTGGCAAAGCCGGTCGTCCAGACGGTCCCGCTGGAGGCGGCCCGCGCCGCCGGCATGGTCGGCGTGGACACGAACGCCGACCACTTCGCCGCCTACCGGCTCGACCCGCACGGCAACCCGGTCGACGACCCGCGCAGGTTCTTCTACGACCTGTCCGGCACCGCCGACCACCGCGACGCCCAGATCCGCCATGCCATCACCCGAGTCCTGCACTGGACGAAGCAGTGCGGGGCGGCGGCCATCGCGATCGAGGATCTCGACTTCACGGCCGAGAAGACCCGCGAGAAGCACGGCCGTAAGAAGCGGTTCCGGCAGCTCATCTCCGGCATCCCTACCGGCAGGCTCACAGCACGGCTCGTGTCGATGGCCGCCGAGCAGGGGCTGTCCATCGTGGCCGTGGACCCGGCCTACACCTCTATGTGGGGCGACCAGCACTGGCGCAAGCCGCTGACCACCCCACGCCGCAAGATGTCCCGTCACGATGCCGCAGGTATCGCGATCGGGCGACGCGCCCTCGGGCACCCGATCCGGCGACGGACGGCACCGCCCCGCGACGACCAGAGTGATCGTCGTGGGCATCGGACCGTCCAGGCCGGACCGGAGGCACGGGGGCGTGAGGGAACCCGCCCACCCGTCACGGAACGTGCACACGATGCACGCCGCCGAACGGGGACACAACAGGGAACGCGGGAGACCAGTGCATCCAAAACCGTCCGGGATGCGCGCAGTGTCGGGCAGTGGGTCCAAGACTCACTCCTGCTCACTGATTAGGAACGGTACCTGCTCAAGGGCCGGATAACCGCTTCGGGAGAGAAGATCTACGAGGCCGGTCAGGCGTACTACTGGGGACCCGGCCACGCCCCCGAGGCCCTGGAGGACGTCGACGTCGTGGAGTTCTCGCCGACCGTCGAGTTCAACGAGGTCGTCGACCACATCAAGGCGCAGATGGGCTGAACCCCCCGGACCGGGGCCGGGCGGGTACGGCGGAGGGCCCGGCGCCAACCGGGGTCGGCGCCGGGCCCTCCGTACACCCAGGGGTCAGAGCTTCTCGATCACGTAGTCGATGCAGGCCGTCAGTGCCCGCACGTCCGCCGGGTCGACCGCCGGGAACATCGCGATCCGCAGCTGGTTGCGGCCCAGCTTGCGGTACGGCTCGGTGTCCACGATGCCGTTGGCGCGCAGCACCTTCGCCACCGCCGCCGCGTCGACGTCCTCGGCGAAGTCGATGGTGCCGATGACCTGGGAGCGCTTGGCCGCGTCCGTGACGAACGGCGTCGCGTACTTGGACTCCTCGGCCCAGCCGTACAGCGCCTGCGAGGACTCCTTCGTCCGGGCCACGGCCCAGTCCAGACCGCCCTGGCCGTTGATCCACTTCAGCTGCTCGTTGAGCAGGAAGAGGGTCGAGAGCGCCGGGGTGTTGTACGTCTGGTTCTTCAGCGAGTTGTCGATCGCCGTCGGGAGCGAGAAGAACTCCGGGATGTGCCGGCCGGACGCGTGGATCCGCTGGGCGCGCTCCAGGGCGGCCGGCGAGAAGGCCGCGAGCCACAGCCCGCCGTCGGCGGCGAAGGACTTCTGCGGGGCGAAGTAGTAGACGTCCGACTCGGTGATGTCGACCGGGAGGCCGCCCGCGCCGGAGGTCGCGTCGACCAGGACCAGCGCGCCCTCGTCGGCGCCCGCGACCCGCTTGACCGGGGCCGCGACACCCGTGGAGGTCTCGTTGTGCGTGTACGCGTACACGTCGACGCCCGCCTCGGCCTGCGGCTCCGGGTGGGTGCCCGGGTCGGAGGAGATCACGGTCGGCTCGGCCAGCCAGGGGGCCAGCTTCGCGGCCTTCGCGAACTTGGAGGAGAACTCGCCGAAGGTGAGGTGCTGCGACTTCGACTCGATCAGCCCGTGGGTCGCGATGTCCCAGAAGGCGGTCGAACCGCCGTTGCCCAGGATCACCTCGTAACCCTCGGGCAGCGAGAAGAGGTCACGCACTCCGGCCCGTACCTCGCCGACCAGGTTCTTGACCGGAGCCTGGCGGTGGGACGTGCCGAGGAGGGAGGTGCCGGTGGCGGCCAGGGCGTCCAGCGCCTCCGTACGCACCTTGGAGGGGCCCGCGCCGAAACGGCCGTCGGCGGGCTTGATGTCAGCGGGAATCTGGATCTCAGCCACGAGGCGAGGCTATCGGGTCGGACCGCACACGGCCGACGATGTCCGCCGGATGAGACGACAGGTGAGACATCCTGAACTCGTGCGAAAACACCATGAGCGGTCCGAGCTGGAGGCGGCGCTGCGCGCGGCCGTGGCAGGAGAGGTCGACTTCGGCACCACGGCGAGGGCGCTGATGACGATGGACGCGTCCAACTACCGCCGGGTGCCGGTGGGTGTGGTCGCGCCCCGGGATGCCGACGACGTGGCGGCGGTGCTGTCCGTCTGCCGTGCGCGCGGGGTGCCGGTCGTCGCCCGGGGCGGCGGCACGTCGATCGCCGGGCAGGCGACCGGGACGGGCGTCGTGCTCGACTTCACCCGTCATATGCGCTCGGTCGTCTCCGTCGACCACGAGGCGCGGACGGCCGTCGTCCAGCCGGGGGTGGTCCTGGACCGGCTGCGGGACGCGGTTCGCCCGTACGGGCTGACCTTCGGCCCCGATCCCTCCACGCACAGCCGCTGCACCCTCGGCGGGATGATCGGCAACAACGCATGCGGCGCGCACTCGGTGGCCTGGGGCACGACCGCCGACAACGTGCTCGCGCTCGACGTCCGTACCTACGGGGGCGAGGCGCGGCTCCTCGGGCGTGGGTGGCAGGGGGCCCCGGCGGGACTGCGCGAGCTGATCGACCGGAACCTGGCGCTGGTGCGGACCGGGTATCCGGAAGGGCTGCCGCGCCGGATCTCCGGCTACGCGCTCGACGCGCTGCTGCCGGAGCGGGGCGGCGACGTGGCCCGGCTGCTCTGCGGGAGCGAGGGAACGCTCGGGGTGGTGACGGAGGCGACCGTACGGCTCGTGCCGCTGCCCGCATCGCCGGTCCTGGTGGTCCTCGGGTACGCGGACGAGAGCGCGGCGGCCGACACGGCGGCCGGGCTCCTGGCATGGAGGTCCCCCCGCGCGAGCGAAGCCGAGAGCGGGGGAGGGCCGCTGACCCTGGAGGGGATGGCGGCGGATCTGGTGCGGGGCGCCTCCGGGCTGCCGCGCGGCGGGGCCTGGCTGTTCGTGGAGACGGACGGGGAGGCGGCGGCGCGCGAGCTGGTGCGGGCGGCGGACGCGCTGGACGCCTCGGTGCTGGTCGACGCCGCGGACCAGCGCGCGCTGTGGCGGATCAGGGAGGACGCGGCGGGCACGGCGACCCGGATGCCCGGGGGTGCGGAGGCGTGGCCGGGCTGGGAGGACTGCGCGGTGCCGCCGGCCCGACTGGGGGCGTACCTGCGGGAGTTCCGTGCCCTGCTGGCCGAGCACGGTCTGCGGGGGACGCCGTACGGGCACTTCGGCGACGGCTGCATCCACGTCCGTATCGACTTCGACCTGTACTCGGGGGCAGGAGTGGACCGCTTCCGGGCGTTCTCGGAGGCGGTGGCGGACCTGGTGGTGGCGCACGGCGGCTCGCTGTCGGGGGAGCACGGGGACGGTCAGGCGCGGGCCGAGCTGCTGCCGAGGATGTACGGCTCCGAGCTGGTCTCGCTGTTCGGCGAGGTCAAGGACGTGTGGGACCCGGACGGCGGGCTGAACCCGGGAATGCTGGTGCGGCCGCTGCCGCTGGACGAGGGCCTGCGCTTCAAGGCGCTGCCGGTGACGGGCCGGGAGGTGGCGCGCTGCGTGGGGGTGGCGAAGTGCCGGGTGGAGGGGCCGACGTCGGGGCCGGACGTGATGTGCCCTTCGTACCGGGCGACGGGGGAGGAGCGGCATTCGACGCGGGGCCGGGCCCGGCTGCTGCACGAGATGGCGCTCGGCGAGGTCATCACGGACGGCTGGCGCTCGGAGGAGGTCAAGGAGGCGCTCGACCTCTGCCTGTCGTGCAAGGGGTGCCGGAGCGACTGTCCGGTGGGCGTGGACATGGCCTCGTACAAGGCGCACTTCCTGGACCGGCACTACGCGGACCGGCGGCGGCCCTGGTCGCACGTCACGATGGGGCGGCTGCCGGAGTGGCTGCGGATGTTCGGCCCGGCCCTGAACCTGGCGCGGATGTTCCCCTCGCGGTTCGCGGGCGTCGCTCCGGAGCGGGAGCTGCCGAAGGTCGCGTCGCGGACGTTCGTCTCCTGGTTCGGTACGCGCCTGGAGACGGCATCGGACGTGTGGCTGTGGCCGGACACGTTCACCAACCATCTGGCACCGCGGGTGGGCAGGTCGGCGGTACGGGTCCTGGAGGCTGCCGGGGTGCGGGTCGGGTTGCCGCCGGGGCGGGTGTGCTGCGGGCTGACGTATGTGTCGACGGGGCAGCTGGACCGGGCGCGGGCGACGATGACCAGGACGCTCGACGTGATGGAGCCCAGGCTGGGCCACCCCGTGGTCGTCCTCGAACCGTCCTGCGCGGCGACCCTGCGGACGGACCTTCCGGAACTCCTCCCGGACGACCCGCGGGCAGCGGAACTGGCCTCCTCCGTACGGACCTTCGCGCAGGCCCTGGAGGAGTTCGCCCCCACGTGGGAGCCGCCCCGCCTCGACCACCCGGTCGCCGGGCAGACCCACTGCCACCAGCACGCGGTCCTGGGCGACGGACCGGACCGCCGGCTGCGCGAACGGATGGGTCTGGTGGGTGAGCTGAGCGGCGGCTGCTGCGGTCTCGCGGGCAACTTCGGCTTCGAGCCGGGGCATTACGAGGTCTCGGTGGCGTGCGCCGAGGACCAGCTCCTCCCGGCGATCCGCGCGGCGGAGGACAACGCGCTGATCCTGGCCGACGGCTTCTCCTGCCGCACCCAGCTCGACTCCCTGGCGGGCCGCAGCGCCCGGCACATGGCGGAAGTCCTGGCGGAGGCGGTGCGGGAGCAGTAACATACATACATGAATGTACGTGAGCAGTCCGGCTCCCCGGTCCCACGGCGTTCGACGCAGGCCGAGCGGAGGGAGCGCACGCGCAACGCGCTGCTGGAGTCGGCCGCTCGGGGGTTGTCCCGGCACGGGTACAGCAATCTCGTCCTGGAGCAGGTGGCCAGGGACGCCGGCTACACGCGTGGCGCGCTCTACCACCAGTTCAAGGACAAGCAGGACCTCGCCCTCGCCGTGTCCGAGTGGGTCTTCGAGGCCTGGGACCGGGAGGTCGGGCACCAGGTCGAGGGGGAGCGGGAACCGCTCGCGGCGCTGCTGACGCTCGCGCGCGCCCACACGGTCTTCTGCCGGCGCGACATCGCGCGCGTGGCGGTGGCGCTGCGCCTGGAGTTCTCCGGGCAGGACCATCCGATCGGGCGTCAGGTGGAGACGGGATACCGGCGGCTCCTCGACCTCTGCACCGACTGCATCGCGGCCGGGCGCGCGACGGGATCGATCCCCGACGGCCCGCCGGCCGGGGATGTCGCGCTGGCCTACGTCGGTGCGCTCGAAGGCACCTCGATCGCCCTCGCCGGCCGCGTGCCCGACGACACGTCACTCGTCGTCGCCGCGGTCGCGGGCGCTCTCGGTCTCCACCCCCGCACGACGGCCGGCGCCCCGGGGCTCGCCCCCCGCCCGCCGCACTCCTCTGAACGGAACGAACCGCAGGAGGCACAGGATGGAACTTCCCAAGTCGGCGCACACGTCCCGCCCGTGGCGGATCCACGAGATCACGCCTGACTTCCGCCTCTACGACGTCTGGGCCCTGCCCACGCCCGGCGGCCCGGACGAGTTCCCGCGCCTGGTGAGGAACTTCGCCGGCGGGGACACGGGTGACAACTCGTCCTGGATCGCGCGCCTGCTCTTCGCGATCCGCTGGAGACTCGGCAGGCTGCTCGGCTGGGACGACAGGGACGAAGGGGTCGGTTCCCGGGTGCCGACCCTGCGCGACAGGCTGCCGCAGGACCTGCGCGACGGCCCGGCGGGACCGGAGTTCGCGGTGCTGCCCTTCACGCCCCTCTACCTGAGGGACGACGAGTGGGCGGCGGAGATGGCCAACCGGACCGTCCACGGAGTCCTGCACCTGAGCTGGGTCCCCGACGGCGCGGGTGGCCACCGCGGTCAGATGGCCGTCCTGGTGAAGCCCAACGGCCTCTTCGGCAAGGCCTACATGGCCGCGATCGCCCCCTTCCGGCACCTGATCGTGTACCCGCCGCTGATGCGCGACATCGGCCGCGAGTGGCGCGAGTCGGCGCCACGGGGGTGAGCGCGGCTCGTGACCGGGGCTGCCGTGAGGCGGCCGGTCACCACCGGCCCGGGGGCGGTGCGACCGGGGCTCCGTGAGGCGGCCGGGGGTCGGTGCGCCGCGTCCGTCCTGGTGAACGCGCGGCGGTAGGTCCGGCGTCAGGCGCCCTGGGCGATCTCCCTCGCCAGGGTGACCAGGAGGGGGGTCGACGGGTGGGGGGAGGCGTCGCGCCAGGCCAGGAGGACGTGGACCGGTGGGGCGTCCGGGAGAGGGCGGTAGGTGACGCCCGGGTGGGGGTGCATCGCCGCCGTCGACGCCGAGGAGACGCCGACGCCGCGGCCCGCCGCGATCGCCGTGAGCCAGTCGTCGGTGTTGCCGACCGTCAGGGTGGCGGCCGGGCGGTGCGAGGCGGGCCAGAGGGCAGGGGTCGTCGTGCCGGAGACCGTGTTGAGGACGACCGTCTCGTCCGCCAGGTCCGCGAGCGTCAGGGTCGTACGGGACGCCAGTGCGCTGTCCGTCGCCACGGCGGCCACCCGGTGCTCGGTCGCCAGCTCCTCCGTCGCCAGGCCCGGCGCGTCCACCGGCCCCCGGAGCAGCGCCGCGTCCACCTCGCCCCGGACCAGGCCCGCCGTGCGGTCGTCGATGCGGAGCAGCTCCAGCGGGGTCTCGGGGTGCTCGCGCTGCCAGCGCCGTAGCAGCGGGGTGGTGTACGGGCCGAAGGCCGACCACGCGTGGCCGAGCCGCAGCGGCCGGTGGCGCAGCCGCTCCGGGTCGAGGGCCGTGTCGAACGCCGCGACGGCCGCCGCCGCGCGGTCATGGAAGGCGCGCCCTTCGGCAGTGAGCGCCAGGTGGTGCGTGGAGCGGTCGACGAGGCGGACGCCGAGGTGTCTCTCCAGGGCGGCGAGCGTACGGGAGACCGCGGGCTGGGTGAGGTGGAGCCGGGTGGCCGCCCTGGTCACGTTGCCCTCCTCCGCGATGGCGAGGAAGCAGCGGAGGTGACGCAGCTCGATGCTCATGCATCCGGAGCATAACCGCAGCCCAATCGGCATTTCACGTGCCGCGCGGGCGCTCGTAGCGTGAAAGGCGGGACCCGCTTGACGAGTCTATTATTCTGGACTTGAAGGTCCAATCTGATGAACTAGGCAGGGAGTGAGCCGGTGGACGGTCCGGTCAAGGGCATCGCCGCGGGCACGGCACCGGCGTCGGCGTCGGGTGCCGTGGCGGCGTCGGCTCAGGCGTCGGCTCAGGCGTCGGCTCCGGGTCCCGCGCAGGGTGCCGTGCCGGGTCGTCCCGCGCAGGGGCCCGCGCCGGGTGTCACGGTCGCCGCCTCGTCCGCCGTCACGCCGTCCGCCGTCACGCCGTCCGCCGTCACACCGTCCGCGGCCCCGTCCGCCTCCACCCGTGCCGCCCGTCTCGGGCCCGTCGCGCTCGTCGTCGCCGGCGGGCTCTCCGTGCAGTTCGGGTCGGCCGTCGCCGTCCTGCTCATGCCCCGCGCCGGCGCGCTCGGCGTCGTCACGCTGCGGCTCGTCCTCGCCGCCGCCGTCCTGCTGATCGTCTGCCGCCCCAAGGTCCGCGGCTACCGCCGCGCCGACTGGGGCACCGTCGTCGCCTTCGGTACCGCGATGGCGGGCATGAACATCCTCTTCTACCAGGCCGCGGACCGGATCCCGCTCGGCGCCGCCGTGACCCTGGAGGTCCTCGGCCCACTCGTCCTCTCCGTGATCGCCTCGCGCCGGCTGATGAACCTGCTGTGGGCCGGGCTCGCCCTCGGAGGGGTCGTCCTGCTCAGCGGCGGCGGCTTCGACCGCCTGGACCCGGTCGGCGCGGCCTTCGCGCTCGCGGCGGGCGCGATGTGGGCGACGTACATCGTCTTCAGCGCCCGGACCGGCCGGCGCTTCCCGCAGGCGGACGGGCTGGCGCTCGCGATGGCGTTCGGCGCGCTGCTCAGCCTGCCGTTCGGCATCGTCGAGGCGGGCGACAGGCTCCTCGTCCCGTCGACGATCGGCCTCGGCCTCGCCGTCGCGCTGATGTCCTCCGTCCTCCCGTACACCCTCGAACTCATCGCCCTGCGCCGCCTCCCCGCCCCTACCTTCGCGATCCTGATGAGCCTGGAACCGGCCATCGCGGCGGGCGCCGGCTTCCTCGTCCTGAGCCAGGCACTCTCCCTGACGGACGCGCTGGCGATCGCCCTGGTCATCGCGGCGAGCATGGGCGCGGTCCGCACCCAGATGAAGCGCGCCGCCGCCCTGCCGCCACAGTCCTAGCCGTGGCCTGGCCGTGGCCTCGCCCGGCTCTGCGGGCCGGCGTTCCGTGCCCCGTTCCCCCCGGCCCCACTTACCCATGGGTGCGTATCCGACTGAATAGTCCGTACTGGTCAACCCTTCTGGCGGCGGCGAGGATCGAGCCGAACGCCGAACGCGAGAGGGAGTCCCAGGAATGACAAGCGACGACAGCGTCCAGGTGAGTGTTCTCGGGCTGGGGGCGATGGGGAGCGCCCTCGCCGCCGCCCTGGTGAAGGCCGGATACGCGACCACCGTCTGGAACCGCTCACCGGGGAAGGCGGACGGCCTCCTCGCGCAGGGCGCGGAGGCCGCCGGCACGGCCGGCGAGGCGGTCAGGGCCGGGCGGGTGGTGATCGCCTGCCTGCTGGACCACGCGTCGGTCCACGAGGTGCTCGATCCGCTCGCCCATGAGCTGGCCGGCCGAACCCTGGTCAACGTCACCACGACGACACCTGAGCAGTCACGGGAGCTGGCCGCCTGGGCCGCCGATGCCGGGATCGCGTATCTGGACGGCGGCATCATGGCCGTGCCGCACATGATCGGCCACTCCGGCTCGTCGATCCTCTACAGCGGATCGGCCGAGGTCTTCCAGCAGTACAGGCCGCTGCTCGACCTGTGGGGGACCAGCACCTACTTCGGCGAGGACGCCGGGCTGGCGTCCCTGTACGACCTCGCCCTGCTGGCGGGCATGTACGTCATGTTCGCCGGATTCGTGCACGGCGCCGCGATGGTCGCGCCGGCCGGAGTGACGGCGGGCGAGTTCGCCGCCATGGCCGCACCGTGGCTGACCGCCATGACCGGCGGCTTCCAGGGGTTCGCCGAGGTCATCGACGGCGGGGACTACACCGTCGCGGGACAGCAGAGCCTGGAGTTCTCCGACCTCGGCGACATCCTGACCGCCAGCTCCGACCAGGGCATCAGCACCGAGGTGATCGGCATGGTCCAGAACCTCATCCAGCGCCAGATCGACGCGGGCCACGGAGCGGAAGGCTTCGCCCGCATCATCGAGAGCATCAGGCAGCCGGCCCGAGGGCTCGCGCGGACGGGCGGTGGCGCCGACCTCGCCGAGGCGTACTAGTCCGCGGAGGGCGTGTACTGCCCGGCGTACTCCTCCGTCGGTGGGGTCGTCGTGATCACGTCGATGAGCACGCCGTCCGGGGCTCCGACGATGAAGTGGCGCTGGCCGAAGTCCTCCGTGCGGAGGGGGAGCAGTTCGGGCAGGCCCGCCTCGCCGATCAGCCGGCGGTGTTCCGCGTCCACGTCCTGTACCTCGAAGTTGAGCAGCAGCCCGCCCCGGGTGGGGGTGCGGTGGCCCTCGGGGAGGGTCGGATGGCTGCTGTCGAGCAGCGCGAGTTCGTAGTGCGGTGCGTCGGGGCGGCGCAGGCTCACGTACCAGTCGGCCTCGAAGGTCGGCGTGAACCCGAGGTGGCGGGTGTAGAAGTCGCGTGCCGCGGCGACGTCGCGCGTGCAGATCACGGGATAGAAGCTGTCGAGCCCGGTTCTCATGACATGACTCCTCGGTGCGTTCGTCCATTTCACATACCCGGAGTATGTGAATCGTACGGCTAGCATACCCGGGGTATGTGAAAGAGGAAGGGCGGTACGGGCGATGGCGGACGGGCGGGCGTTGGGCAACCGGGCCGAGCAGCGGGAGGCGACCCGACGGGCGCTGTTGGCCGAAGGGCGGCGGCGGTTCGCCGAGGACGGCTACCACGGCGTGGTCCTGGCCGAAGTGGCCCAGGCCGTCGGGGTCACCAAGGGTGCCGCCTACCACCACTTCGAGAGCAAGGCCGGGCTCTTCCGGGCCGTCGTCGCCGAGGTCCAGCGGGACCTGGGCGAGCGGGTCGCGGCGGCCGCGGAGGAGCGGGCCGACCCCTGGGAACAGCTGCGCGCCGGCTGCCGGGCCTTCCTGGCCGCCGGTTCCGACCCCGCCGTACGGCGCATCGTGCTCGTCGACGCGCCGACCGTCCTGGGGTGGGAGGAGTGGCGCGCCCTGGACGAGGAGTCCTCCGCCCGTCACCTGACCGAGGCCCTCGCCGCCCTGATCGACGCCGGGGTCATCACCGAGCAGCCGGTCGAGCCCCTGGCGCGCCTGCTCTCGGGTGCGATGAACGAGGCCGCCCTCTGGCTGGCCCGAAGCGGCACACCCGAGTCGCTCGACCTCACGATGACCGCCCTGGACGGCCTTCTGGCAGGTATCCGCCGCTGGGAAGGCTGACAGCGGAGGGGGTGAGCCCTCTCGCCCCGGCGATCGACCGAGAAAGTAAAGCAAGCACGCTTGATTGTTTCTTCCGTCGCTGCCATGCTCCTCGGCACACGCCCGTGTCCCGAGGGGAGCGAACCGTGTCCGACCCCGTCGTCGTACTCGACGATCTGCGCAGTGAGAGCGAGGAGGTCGACCGGCTCGTACGGGAGCTGAGCGACGACGGATGGGCCGCGCCCACCCCCGCCGTCGGCTGGACCGTCGCCCATCAGATCGCGCACCTCGCCTGGACCGACCGGGCCGCCCTGCTCGCCGTCACCGACCCCGAGGGGTTCGGCGCCGAGGCCGAGAACGCGCTCGCCGCGCCCGAGACGTTCGTCGACGACGGAGCGGAGGCGGGAGCCGCGCTGCCGCCCGCCGAACTCCTCGGGCGGTGGCGCGTCGGGCGCGAACGGCTGCAGATGGCCCTGCGCACCGCCCCGCCCGGTGCCCGGTTCCCCTGGTACGGGCCGCCCATGAGCGCCCCCTCGATGGGCACCGCCCGGCTCATGGAGACCTGGGCGCACGGCCAGGACATCGCCGACGCCCTCGGTGTCGTCCGCGAGCCGACCGCCCGGCTGCGCCACGTCGCGTGGATCGGCATCCGGGCCCGCGACTACGCCTATCTCGTACGGGGGATCGACCCGCCCGCCGAGCCGTTCCGGGTCGAACTGACCGCCCCCGACGGCCAGGAGTGGGCGTACGGACCCGAGGACGCCGCGCAGCGGATCACCGGTCCCGCCCTGGACTTCTGCCTCCTCGTCACCCAGCGCGTCCATCTCGACGACACCGGGCTCGGCGCCCAGGGCGCCGACGCCGCGCACTGGCTCACCATCGCCCAGGCCTTCGCGGGCCCGGCCGGCACCGGCCGCGCGCCGCGGGGGGCGTAGTGGACCTCCTCCGCATCGGCAACGCCTCCGGCTTCTACGGCGACCGCTTCGACGCGGTCCGCGAGATGCTCACCGGCGGCGAACCGGGCTCCCTCGACGTCCTCACCGGCGACTACCTCGCCGAACTGACCATGCTCATCCTCGGCCGGGACCTCCTGAAGGACCCGAAGACCGGCTACGCCAAGACCTTTCTGCGCCAGATGGAGGAGGGCCTCGGCCTCGCCCACGAGCGCGGCGTCCGGATCGTCGCCAACGCGGGCGGCCTCAACCCCGCCGGCCTCGCCGAGGCCCTCGACGCGCTCGCCGCCCGGCTCGGCCTGCCCACCCGTGTCGCCTACGTCGAGGGCGACCGGCTGCCGCCCCGGGACGGGGTCCTGACCGCCAACGCCTACCTCGGCGGAGCCGGGATCGCCGCCTGCCTGACCGCCGGCGCCGACGTCGTCGTCACCGGGCGCGTCACCGACGCCGCCCTCGTCACCGGCCCCGCGCAGTGGCGGTTCGGCTGGGACGCGCAGGAGTACGACAAGCTGGCCGGCGCGGTCGTCGCCGGACACGTCCTGGAGTGCGGCACCCAGGCCACCGGCGGCAACTACGCCTTCTTCACCGCCCACGACCGGCCCGCGATGCGTCGCCCCGGCTTCCCGATCGCCGAACTCCACGCCGACGGCAGCGCCGTCATCACCAAGCACCCCGGCACCGGCGGCGTCGTCGACCTCGGTACGGTCACCGCACAGCTCCTGTACGAGACGTCCGGTGCCCGCTACGCCGGACCCGACGTGACCGCCCGGCTCGACACCGTACGGCTCACCGAGGACGGGCCGGACCGGGTGCGGATCGACGGCGTACGGGGCGAGGCCCCGCCGCCCACCCTCAAGGCCGGGCTCACGCGGATCGGCGGCCACCGCAACGAGGTCGTCTTCGTCCTCACGGGACTCGACATCGACGCCAAGGCCCGGCTCGTCAGGGAGCAGGTCGAGGACGCCTTCGAACACTCCACGTCCCGCCCCGCCGAGGTCCGTTGGGAGCTGGCCCGGACGGACCGGGCGGACGCCGACACCGAGGAGACCGCGAGCGCGCTCCTCCGGCTCGTCGTCCGCGACCCCGCGCCCGAGCCCGTCGGCCGGGCCCTCAGCGGCGCCGCGATCGAGCTCGCCCTCGCGAGCTACCCCGGCTTCCACGTCACCGCCCCACCCGGCCGGGGCGCGCCCTACGGCGTCTTCGAGGCCGTGTACGTCCCCGCCGCCGACGTCCCGCACACGGCCGTCCTGCCCGACGGCAGCCGCGTCCGCCTCCCCGTACCCGCCGGGACGCGGGAGTTGGAGCCGGTCGACGAGCCGCCGCTGCCGGAGCCGCCCGTGGAGGGGCCGACACGGCGGGCGCCCCTCGGTCGCGTCGCCGGAGCCCGCAGCGGCGACAAGGGCGGCGACGCGAACATCGGCGTCTGGGTCCGCACGGACGCCGCGTGGCGCTGGCTCGTCCACACGCTCACCGCCGAGCGGCTGAGGGAACTCCTGCCGGAGACCGCCGGACTGGACGTCGTACGGCACGTCCTGCCGAACCTGCGCGCCGTGAACTTCGTCGTCACCGGGATCCTCGGCGAGGGCGTCGCCTCCCAGGCCCGATTCGACCCGCAGGCGAAGGCCCTCGGCGAGTGGCTGCGCGCCCGCGAACTCGACGTACCGGAGGAACTCCTTTGACCGCGCCGGAGGAACTGCTGCGACCGCCCGGAGGAACTCCTTTGACCGCCCCGGAGGAACTCCTGTGACCGTCCCGGAGGAACTGCTGTGACCGTCCTCGCCTCCGCCCTCGACACGGGCGGACCCGACTACGCGGCCCACCGTGCCGCCATGCTCGACAAGCTGGCCGCACTCGACACCGAGCACGCCAAGGCGCTCGCCGGCGGCGGCGAGAAGTACACCGCACGGCACCGGGCGCGCGGCAAGCTGCTCGCCCGCGAGCGGATCGAGCTGCTCGTCGACCCCGACAGCCCGTTCCTGGAGCTGTCCCCGCTCGCCGCCTGGGGCAGCGACTATCCGGTCGGCGCGTCGATCGTCACCGGCATCGGTGTCGTCGAGGGCGTCGAGTGCCTGATCACCGCCAACGACCCGACCGTGCGCGGCGGCGCCTCGAACCCGTGGACGCTGAAGAAGGCCCTGCGCGCCAACGAGATCGCGTACGCCAACCGGCTCCCGGTCATCTCACTCGTCGAGTCCGGCGGCGCCGATCTGCCGTCCCAGAAGGAGATCTTCATCCCAGGGGGCGCGCTCTTCCGCGACCTGACCCGGCTCTCCGCCGCCGGCATCCCGACGATCGCCGTGGTCTTCGGCAACTCCACGGCAGGCGGGGCGTACGTCCCCGGGATGTCCGACCACACCGTGATGATCAAGGAGCGGTCGAAGGTCTTCCTCGGCGGTCCGCCGCTGGTGAAGATGGCCACGGGCGAGGAGAGCGACGACGAGTCGCTCGGGGGCGCCGAGATGCACGCCCGCACCTCGGGACTCGCCGACCACTACGCCGTCGACGAGGTCGACGCCCTGCGCCAGGCCCGGCGGATCGTCGCGCGCCTCAACCACCGCAAGGCGCACGCCGATCCGGCCCTCGCGGAGCCCCCGAAGTACGACGAGGACGAACTGCTCGGGATCGTGCCGGGGGACCTGAAGACCCCGTTCGACCCGCGCGAGGTGATCGCGCGGATCGTCGACGGCTCCGACTTCGACGAGTTCAAGCCGCTGTACGGGCCGAGCCTGGTGACGGGCTGGGCGCAGCTGCACGGCTATCCGGTGGGCATCCTGGCGAACGCACAGGGCGTGCTGTTCAGCGCGGAGTCCCAGAAGGCGGCGCAGTTCATCCAGCTGGCCAACCAGCGCGACATCCCGCTGGTCTTCCTGCACAACACCACCGGCTACATGGTCGGCAGGGAGTACGAGCAGGGCGGCATCATCAAGCACGGCGCGATGATGATCAACGCGGTGTCGAACTCGAAGGTCCCGCACCTGTCCGTCCTGATGGGGGCGTCCTACGGCGCCGGGCACTACGGCATGTGCGGCCGGGCCTACGACCCGCGTTTCCTCTTCGCCTGGCCGAGCGCCAAGTCGGCCGTCATGGGCCCGCAGCAGCTGGCGGGCGTGCTCTCCATCGTCGCGCGGGCGAGCGCCGCCGCGAAGGGACAGCCGTACGACGACGAGGCGGACGCGGGGCTGCGCGCGATGGTCGAGGCGCAGATCGAGTCGGAGTCGCTGCCGATGTTCCTGTCGGGGCGGCTGTACGACGACGGCGTCATCGACCCCCGCGACACCCGCACGGTCCTCGGGCTGTGCCTGTCCGCGATCCACACGGCACCGGTCGAGGGCGCGCGCGGCGGCTTCGGCGTCTTCCGAATGTGAGGCGAGTGATGATCTCCAGGCTGCTGGTCGCCAACCGGGGCGAGATCGCCTGCCGGGTGTTCCGCACCTGCCGGGAGCTGGGCGTCGGGACGGTCGCCGTGTACTCGGACGCGGACGCCTCCGCCCTGCACGTACGGGAGGCCGACGCGGCCGTACGGCTGCCGGGGGCGACGCCCGCCGAGACCTATCTGCGCGGGGACCTGGTGGTGAAGGCGGCGCTCGCGGCGGGCGCGGACGCGGTGCACCCCGGGTACGGCTTCCTGTCGGAGAACGCGGAGTTCGCGCGCGCGGTCCTCGACGCAGGCCTGGTGTGGATCGGCCCTCCGCCGGAGGCGATCGAGGCGATGGCCTCGAAGACCCGGGCGAAGGAACTCCTCGGTGTCGAGCCCCTGGTGGACGTCACCGAGGAGGACCTGCCGGTCCTGGTGAAGGCGGCGGCGGGCGGCGGCGGGCGCGGCATGCGGGTCGTCCGCGAACTGGCCGCCCTGGAGGGGGAGATGGCGGCCGCCTCGGCGGAGGCGGCGAGCGCCTTCGGGGACGGCGAGGTGTTCGTCGAGCCGTACGTGGAGAACGGCCGCCATGTGGAGGTGCAGATCCTCGCCGACACGCACGGCACGGTGTGGGCGCTCGGCACCCGCGACTGCTCGCTCCAGCGCCGCCACCAGAAGGTGATCGAGGAGGCCCCGGCGCCGGGTCTGCCGCCGTCGCTGCTCGCGGAGCTGTACGACCGTTCGGTGTCGGCGGCGAAGGCGGTCGGCTACGTCGGCGCGGGCACGGTCGAGTTCCTGGTCGCGGACGTCCCCCGGACTCTCGGCTCCGCTCGAGCAGGGGGGACCCCCAAGGCGCACTTCCTGGAGATGAACACCCGCCTCCAGGTGGAGCACCCGGTGACGGAGGAGGTCCACGGCGTGGACCTGGTGGGCCTCCAGATCGCCGTCGCGGAGGGCCGGCCACTGGCCCCGGAGCCGCCCGTCGCGTCGGGCCACGCGATCGAGGCCCGCCTCTACGCGGAGGACCCGGCGTCGGGCTGGACGCCCCAGGTGGGCGTGGTGCACGCCCTGGAGTTCCGCGCGGGCCCCCGTGTCGACACCGGTTACGTCTCCGGGGACAGCGTCGGCGTGCACTACGACGCCATGCTCGCCAAGGTCGTCGTCCACGCGGCGACCCGCGCCGAGGCCGTCCGCAAGCTCGCCCACGCGCTGGAGCGGGCCCGGATCCACGGGCCCGTGACCAACCGCGACCTGCTGGTCGCGAGCCTGCGGCATCCGGAGTTCGGCGACCCCGCCCGTCTCGGCACCGGGTTCTACGAGCGGAACCTCGACGCGCTCACCCAGGCCCCGCCCGGCGAGGCGTACGCGGCCGTCGCCGCCGCGCTCGCGCAGGCCGCCGCCGACCGGGGCCGGTTCGGCGGCGGTTGGCGGAACGTGCGCTCGCAGGACCAGACCGCCGTGTACGGCGAGCACGAGGTCCGCTACCGGCCCACCCGGGAGGGGTACACCGTCACCGCCCCCGACGGCGTCCGGGCCGTGCGCGTGACCGCCGATCGTGTACGGCTCGAAGTCGACGGTGTCGTACGTGACTTCGAGGTCTCCCGGCACGGCGACACCGTGTACGTCGGCCCGCACCGGCTCACCGCCGTGCCCCGCTACCCCGACCCCACCGAGCAGCGTGAGCCCGGCTCCCTGCTCGCCCCCATGCCCGGCACCGTCGTCCGCGTCGCCGACGGCCTCGCGCCCGGCGCACGCGTCACCGCCGGGCAGCCGCTCCTCTGGCTGGAGGCCATGAAGATGGAGCACCGCGTCGTCGCTCCGGCCTCCGGCACGCTCACCGCGCTCCACGCCGCCCCCGGCCGCCAGGTCGAGGTCGGTGCCCTGCTCGCCGTCGTACAGCAGTCCGTACAGACCGAAGCACAGGAGGACCAGACCGTATGAGCACCATGATCGAAAGCCAAGAGCTCACCGCGCTCCGGGCCGCCGTCTCGGCGCTCGGACACCGCCACGGTCCCGGCTTCGACCGGGCCGCGCTCTGGGCGGAGGCGGGCAAGCTCGGCTACCTGGGGGTGAACCTGCCCGAGGAGTACGGCGGCGGGGGCGGCGGCATGACCGAGCTGTCGATCGTCCTGGAGGAGGCGGGGGCCGCCGGCGCCCCGCTCCTGATGATGGTCGTCTCGCCCGCCATCTGCGGCACGGTCATCGCCCGCTTCGGCACGGAGGAGCAGAAGCGGGCCTGGCTGCCGGGCCTGGCCGACGGCTCGCGCACCATGGCCTTCGGCATCACCGAGCCCGACGCCGGCTCCAACTCCCACCGGATCACGACCACGGCCACGAAGACCGAGGACGGCTGGGTCCTCAACGGCCGCAAGGTGTTCGTGTCGGGCGTCGACATCGCCGACGCGACCCTGATCGTCGGCAGGACCTCGGACGCCCGGACGGGCAACCTCAAGCCCTGCCTCTTCGTCGTGGACCGGGACGCCCCCGGCTTCCATCGGCGGCAGATCGAGATGGAACTCGACGCGAACGAGAAGCAGTTCGAGCTGACCCTCGACGACGTCCACCTTCCCGCCGAAGCCCTGGTGGGTGGGGGCACCTCCCACACCGAAGGCTGTGGGGGAGAGGACGCCGGCCTGCTCCAGCTCTTCGCCGGGCTCAACCCGGAGCGCATCATGACAGCGGCGTTCGCGATCGGCATGGGCCGCTACGCCCTCGCCCAGGCCGTGAAGTACGCCAAGGAGCGCACGGTCTGGAAGGCCCCCATCGGCGCCCACCAGGCCATCGCCCACCCTCTCGCCCAGGCCCACATCGAGCTGGAGCTGGCCCGGCTGATGATGCAGAAGGCCGCCGCCCTGTACGACGCGGGCGACGACATCGGAGCGGGCGAGGCCGCCAACATGGCCAAGTACGCCGCCGGAGAGGCCTGCGTGAAGGCCGTCGACCAGTCCGTCCACACCCTCGGCGGCAACGGCCTCACCCGCGAGTTCGGCCTCGCCCGCCTGATCGCCGCCTCCCGCGTCGCCCGGATCGCCCCCGTCAGCCGGGAGATGATCCTCAACTACGTGTCCCACCAGTCCCTGGGGCTTCCCAAGTCCTACTGATCCGCCGCGTGCCCGCGCCGGCCGGCACGATGGTGCCGTGCCGGCCCGGGCGGAGTGCCTCTGCCCGGGCCGGAGCGGCCAGGCAGAGGCCCCTGAGCGAACCGGCGTCAGCTGACGTGGTCGTACTTCCAGCCCGTGGCGATCTTGACGCGGGCGGTGAACGTGGCGGTGCCGCCGAGGCCGGTGGCCGCGTAGCGGTACACGTCGCCGCCGGGGGTGACGCCGACCAGGTCGGCCCGGCCGTCGCCGTTCATGTCACCGGGCGCGGCGAGGTGCTCGTACGTGCTCCACCCCGCGCCGATCAGGACGCGCGCGGCGAAGGGCGTCTTGGCCGAGCCGGTGCCGGCGTGCACGTACAGGCGGTTGTCGTACCGGGTGATCAGGTCGGGGCGGCCGTCACCGGTGACGTCCCCGGGGGCGACCAGCAGCTCCGCGTGCCAGCCCGTGCCGACCTTCACGGCCGTGTCGGAGACGCGGGGCGGCACCCGGTACTTCAGGCCCGCGTGGAGGAACAGGTTGCCCCACGCGTCGAGGCCGATGATGTCGCCCTTGCCGTCGTTGGTGACGTCGCCCGGCGACACCGTCTCGGCGTACTTGCCGTAGAAGTCCGGGCTGTCGGAGACGTCGCCGCGGTCGCTCGACAGGCCGGGGTTGTAGGCGGTCAGCACGACGGCCTGGTCGGCCTCGTCGAGCCCGTAGCCGTTGGTCAGCCGCCATACGTCGTGGACGTGCTCGCCGGTCCCGCCGTACTGTCGGCGCGCGGCGAACTTGCCGTCGGCCTGCGTCCCGTAGGTGAAGGCGGTGCCCGCCTTGTCGACGGCGAGCAGGTTGTGCTTGCCGTACGCCGGTACGCCACCCTGGCCGAGGTGGTACGAGAGGTTCTGGCCGCCACCGCCGATGTACGTCCGCGTGGCGAACTTCCCGCCGCCGGTGGAGAGATACCGGTAGAAGGCGCCACCGTAGGTGCGGGCCAGCAGGTCGGCCTTGCGGTCGCCGTCGAGGTCGTCCACGCCGATGATCTGGTTGTACGTGTTCCAGCCGCCGCCGATCCTGACGCGGGCCTTGAACGGGGCGGTGGCGGAGCCGGTGCCCTTGTAAAAGTAGAGATCACCCGCCAGTGTCCTGGCGACGAGGTCGGCGATCGAGTCGCCGTCGAGGTCGTTGGCGCCGACGAGCTGGTCGTAGATCTGCCAGCCGCCGCCGACCTTGACGCGCGTCTTGAACGGCCCCGTGTAGTCGAAGGCGGTGCCCTTCGCCGCGTACAGGTAGAGCGTGCCGTCCGGGGTACGGGCCAGCAGGTCCTGGAATCCGTCCTTGGTCAGGTCCCCGGGGGCGAGGACCTTGTTGTAGATGTGCCAGCCGCCTCCCTGCCAGACGAGCGCCTTGTCGGTGGAGGTGGGGCTCACGGTGGAGTGCATTTGGAGCGCGCCGTCGGAGTGGAGCGTCAGCAGTTCCGGGGCGTCGGTGCCCCACAGGTCGTCCGCCGACAGGATCTCCTTGGGGACGGCACCCTGGAGGTCGTTGGCGCCGATCGAGAACGGTGCGCTGGTGCCCGTTGACGACAGGACCACCGTCAGCTTGCCGGTGGCGGCCGAGCGGTGGAGCCGGTCGCTCCGGCCGTCGCCGTCCCGGTCGAACCGGGGCTTCGCGCCGGTGGCGGTGGAGGCCTGGGCCGCGGGGGAGTCCGCGAGGGGGGCCGCGACGGCGGCGGAGACCGGACCGGCGAAGACCGGACCGGCGGGGATCAGGCCCATGCCGAGCGCGAGAGCGGTGCAGGCCGCCAGCCGATGCGCGCGGCGACGGTGGTGCGTGTGGTGCAAAGTCCCTCCTGGGACGGTGTCGTGGAAGCGGGGCACAAGGCGCAAGGGGCGGCGCGGAACCGCCGAAGGAGGTGTCACGCAGACGCCCCGGAGCATGGGGAGCCTAAGGCCCCGGGTGATCGGAAAAGAAGATCCTCCGCGTACAACCTTTCACCGGCCCGGCTGCCCGGCTGCCGGGTCGTCCGATCGTCCGGCCGGACACGCGTACCTCGCCCAGCTGACGGCAGACGGGGCCGGGCCGTCGTCCCCCCTCGTCAGAGCGGCATTCCCGACATCTGTGATAGGCGGAGTAGTTCGGGATTGCTCCGCCGATGCAGAGATGCCAGTACGCGAAAGACCTCTCGCGCCATCGGGTGAATTCGCGCCATCTGGGGAGCGACCTCCCACGCCTCCGACAGGTTACGGAGGGCCGCCTCGCGGTTGCCTAGGTCGAGGTGAGCGCGGGCGAGGTTCAACTTGGACGGAGCAACTCGCGTCGCCGGTAGTCCGACGAGAGCAGCATCAAGGGTCTCTGCTACTGCAAGGGCTTCGCGTGGCCGGCCAAGGTCGAGCCGCGTCGCAAGGACGTGTGTCGCGGTGTTCTGAGGCCCGAAGATCATCGAGTGCCGGTTCGCGTCTCCGCCGCTGAACCACTCGTCGGCTGCCCGCTGCGCAGAGTCGATGTGTCGTTCGGCCTCTCGTGCACCCTCCTCGTTGTCGTCGAGTCGGCCGGCGAGGGTCATTCCCCGCAGGTTCAGCACTCCTACGGCGAAAGCGCGATCCTGCCCGGAGAGCGCCGTTTCGGCCCGCGCGATGGCCCGGTCGACGATCACGAGCCCGCCCTCGGCGTCGCCGCCGTTCAGGTAGGCGCCTGCTCGGTCTCGTGCGGCGATGGCTTCCCCAAGGGGGTTGGGCTGCTGCTCGACGGCCCACCTCTGGCGGGTGACGGCCAGTTCCGCCATGTCCATCCACCTGTGCCGGGCGGCGAGCCAGTACACGGAGCTGTACGCCTCAGACAGGGTCATCCAAGCATCGGCCGTATTCGAGGCATGGGCGTGGGTTGTGGCGTCCCGCAGCAGCCCCGGTAGCAGAGAGAGCACCTGTCGCACGTGGGCGGCGTCACGATGGTCACGGACAACGTCTACAGCGGCGCGGATGGCCGCCTCATCGACTTGCCTGCGCCTCGGGAGGTCATAGTCCCGTACAGCGGCGCGTAGGTCCGCGAGCCGAGCCTCGTCGTCCTTCGCGACCCGCGCTTTCCCGAGAACCTCGCCCATGGGCAGGCCCAGCGCCTTACCGATCGTGGCAGCGACCGCAGGGGTGAGGGTTCGGTCGCCTACCTCGATCTTCGACAGCAGGGACACGGACACGTTGGCCACTCGTGCGAGCTGCGCCTGAGAAAGGCCGCGCTCTTTGCGGATCAGGGCGAGATTCGTGCCCGGTGCAAGTTCGCCGGTCGTACTCATGCGAACCCTTCTACCCCATCGGGACTAGTTCACGTCCCATGCTCACGGGCGACGTGCACACCCGCACGCGCTTTGTGCAAGGCATGTGCAAGTTCGTGTTCACGAAGAGTTGTTGACTGGTCACACCGACACGAAGACAGCCTGTCAGGAAGCGAGCAACTATGAGCACGCCGACGACCGCGCCGCCGATTCGCCCCGTATCCGAGTCCGAAGCAGGTGAGGTGTTCCTTGCGCTCCGTGACGCGATGGAGGACGCCGGGTTTCCCACGCGTGGCCTGCACCGCGACGTACAGCCGACCCACAGGGGGGACGTGCCCGTGTACGTCCTCGGCTCGCTGACCATGAGCGGCGCGAAGCGGCTGACGGCGGTCCTGCGGGCTGCCCGGCGGTCCCAGTGAGGTACGCGAAGGGCGACGTCGTAACGGATGGAGCGCGGGCCCTGACGGGCCAGGTGCGCGACGTCCACCAAAACGTGCTGACGCTGGCCCGGCCGGGGGGCTACGAGTGGGAGGCACTGGCCGAGGAGTGTTGGACGGCAAGCCCGGCGGAGCGCGAGGCATTGAGGCCACGGGGAGCCCTGAGGGTGATCAGCACCGCGCCGCCGCGATTCGTGCCTCGTCCCTCGCGCTCTTCCTCACGGTAGTAGCCATCGGAGCCCTCGGCACCGCCCTATGGCTCCGCACCCCCTGGACCGGCCTCGCTCGCCGACGGAAGTACCCCCTCGTAGCTCAGTCAGGAAGAGCCCGGCAACGACAGCAGCCGTCGTTCTCCAGCTGCCGTTGCCGGTGACCCCGGTTCGAGTCCGGGCGAGGGAACTCGGCTACCCCGTTTCGGGGATGGCCGTACGGAGCACGACACCGACCAACCAAAGGAGTAGCACATGCCGAAGCACGGCGGCGGTAGCGGAAGCGGTACGGGCGGCAGCCAGCAGGACGACGGCAGCAGCGGCCGCGGGCACGGTGGCGGCGGCTCGGAGACGAGCGGCGGGAACTCCTCCGACGGCTCCGGCCCGGCGAAGAAGTAGCGGCCCCCGTGATCGCGCGCACAGAGGAGGTGGGCCCTTCGGGGCTCGCCTCCGCGCTCGTTGCCTCGGGCGCTCTGGAATCCGACTGGCTGCCCACGTTCAAGGCCGTACCCCGAGAGCTGTTCGTACCTGACCGGATCTGGCCGGGCATTCCGGACGGCACCCGGCAGACCCCGCTCGTGGACCGCGCCGCAGACTTCCGTGCCTGGTTCAAGGCCGTGTACTCCGACATCCCGCTCACCACACAGTGGGACGACGGCAAGCACACGGGCGACGGCCTCGGCACGCGCCCGTCGAGCTCCAACTCGAAACCGTCCATGGTCTTCGGGATGCTCGGCGACCTGGACGTCCGGGACGGTCACCGCGTCCTGGAGATCGGCACAGGCACCGGATGGAACGCTGCGCTGCTCGCGTACAGGCTCGGCAGCGAGAACGTCGTGAGCATCGAGTTCGACCCCGAGGTGTCCAAAGGAGCAGCCGAACACCTGCGGACCGCCGGCCTTGCACCGTTGGTCATCGTGGGCGACGGCCGACGCGGGTACACAGGTAGCGCTCCGTACGACAGGGTCATCGCCACATGCTCTGTGGGGGATCTGCCCTACCCGTGGATCGAACAGACTGTGACGGGCGGGGTGATCGTCGCCCCATGGGGGACGGAGTACGGCGGTGAAGCCATCGTGCGCCTGGTAGCGGGCGAGGACGGCACGGCAAGTGGGCACTTCACGCGCTCCAGTGCCTTCATGCGGCTCCGGCAGCAGCGCCCCGACCTCCCCGGCCACGACGCGTACCTCAAGGGCCGAGAATGGCCCGCAGGCGGCGTGAAGAGCACGACGACTCTGTCGCCCGCCGAGGTGGGTGGGTGGCTCGAACAGTTCGTGATCGGCCTGCGAGTGCCGGGCGCCTTCTGGACGGTCGAGCGCTACGACGACGGCGGCTACACGCTCTGGACGTATGCCACCGACGGAGAGTCGTGGGCTTCGGCCGACTTCGAGTCGGACGCCGACGAGTTCGAGGTCGTGCAATCCGGCCCTCGCCGACTGTGGGACGAGACCGAGGCCGCGCACACCTGGTGGGTGGAGCAGGGGCGACCCGCCTTCGAGCGGTTCGGCCTGACTGTGGGCCCTGGGTCGCAGACTGCCTGGCTTGACCGCGCGAGCAACCGCGTCGCCGGCTGAACTCCGCATTCTGACACGACCAAACCGCACCCTCCCGAGCCTGACGTGGGCCGGGAGGGGGAGCGTTCCCCCTCCCAAGAATCATGCAGGCGTGCTTGATTGTTTCCCCGGAGTGCTGACAAGGTCTCCCCAAGCCGTACCGGCACACGCGATCCTGGCGACCACCTTCCACCTCTCCAGGGGGCCCGCATGGTGTTCCACAGCGAGTACGAGGCCGTCTCCACCGTTTCCCTCCCCATCCACGAGGCCGTCCTCGGCCGGTCCGCCGAGTTCGGGGACGCGCCGGCCCTGATCGACGGGGTGGGCGGGACGACCCTCACCCACGTCCAGGTCGACGCCCTCCACCGGCGCGTCGCCGCCGGTCTCGCCGAGGCCGGGGTCCGCAAGGGGGACGTCGTCGCCCTGCACAGCCCCAACACCGTCCTGTTCCCCGTCGCCTTCTACGCGGCCACCCGCGCCGGGGCGTCCGTCACCACCGTCCACCCGCTCGCCACGCCGGAGGAGTTCGCCAAGCAGCTCCAGGACTCCTCCGCGCGCTGGATCGTCACCGTCTCCCCGCTGCTCGCCCCGGCCCGCCGGGCCGCCGAACTCGCCGGCGGAATCGAGGAGATATTCGTCTGCGACCAGGCGCCCGAGGGTGAGGGGATCCGCTCCCTCCAGTCGATGGCGGCCACCACCGCCCCCGAACCGGACATCGCCTTCGACCCCGACGAGGACGTCGCCGCCCTGCCCTACTCCTCCGGCACCACCGGAGTCCCCAAGGGCGTGATGCTCACCCACACCTCGATCGCCACCAACCTCGCCCAGCTCGACCCCCTCGTCCCCATGGGCCCCGGCGACCGCATCCTCGCGGTCCTCCCGTTCTTCCACATCTACGGCCTCACGGCCCTGATGAACGCGCCCCTGCGGCAGGGCGCGACCGTCGTCGTCCTGCCCCGCTTCGACCTCGACCAGTTCCTCTCGGCGATCGAGAAGCACCGCATCAACGGCCTGTACGTCGCCCCGCCGATCGTCCTCGCGCTCGCCAAGCACCCGGCCGTCGCCGACCACGACCTCTCCTCCCTGGAGTACATCGTCAGCGCCGCCGCACCGCTCGACGCCTCCCTCGCCGAGGCCTGCTCGGCCCGGCTCGGGCTGCCGCCCGTCCGCCAGGCGTACGGGATGACCGAGCTGTCGCCCGGCACGCACGTCGTGCCCCTCGACGCGGTCAGCCCTCCGCCCGGCGCCGTCGGCAGGCTGCTGCCCTCCACCGAGATGCGGATCCTGTCCCTCGACGACCCGTCGAAGGACGCCGAGCCGGGGGCCGAGGGCGAGGTCGCCATCCGGGGCCCGCAGGTCATGAAGGGGTACCTCGGACGACCCGACGCCACCGCCGCGATGATCGACGCCGACGGCTGGGTCCACACCGGGGACATCGGCCGCGTCGACGAGGACGGCTGGCTGTTCGTCGTCGACCGGGTCAAGGAACTCATCAAGTACAAGGGCTTCCAGGTCGCTCCGGCCGAACTCGAGGCCCTGCTGCTCACCCACGAGGGCATCGCCGACGCGGCCGTGATCGGCGTCACCGACGAGGACGGCACGGAGATCCCCAAGGCGTACGTCGTCCGGCAGCCGACCGCGCCGGAGCTGAGCGCCGAGGACGTCATGGCGTACGTGGCCGGAAAGGTCTCCCCGTACAAGAAGATCAGGCGCGTGGAGTTCATCGACGGAGTGCCGCGCGCCGCGTCGGGGAAGATCCTGCGTCGTGAGCTGAGGGACCGCGAGTGACCGAGCTGAGGGACGACGCATGAAGCTGGACCGTGGCATCGCCACACTGACGCTGGACTCGCCGGAGAACCGCAACGCGCTCTCGGCGGCCCTGGTCGCCGAGCTGGCGGAGGCGCTCGGCGAGTGCGGGCGGGACCCGGCCGTACGGGCGGTGGTCCTCACCCACACCGGCTCGACGTTCAGCGCGGGCGCGGACCTGAAGGCCCCGCCGAGCCCGTACGCCTTCGTGGACCTGCTCCGGCGGATGGTGGAGCTGCCCAAGCCGGTGGTGGGCGTGGTGCGCGGCCACGTCCGGGCGGGCGGCCTCGGCCTCCTCGGGGCGTGCGACATCGTGGTGGCCTCGGACGCGTCGGACTTCGCGCTCACGGAGGTACGGATCGGGGTCGCGCCCGCCGTCATCTCGCTGACGCTGCTGCCGAAGCTGGAGCCGCGCGCGGCGGCGCGGTACTACGTCACCGGGGAGCGCTTCGGGACGGCGGAGGCCCGGGCGATGGGCCTGGTGACGGCCGGCGAGGACGCCCTGGACGCGATCCTCGACGGGCTGCGCAAGGGCTCCCCGCAGGGGCTGGCCGAGTCGAAGCGCCTGGTCACGGCTAAAGTCCTGGAAACCTTCGAACGCGAAGCGGAGGACCTGGTCCAGAGGTCGGCCACGCTCTTCGCCTCCGCCGAGGCACGCGAAGGGATGACGGCCTTCCTCGAACGACGGGACCCCGAATGGCGGTTGTGACCGGCCCGAAGCAGGACAGGAGCCGCGCCACCCGGCAGCGGCTCCTGGAGGCGGCGGTGTCCTGCCTGGCCGAACACGGCTGGGCGGGCTCCACCGTCGCGGTGGTCGCCGAGCGGGCGGGAGTCTCGCGGGGAGCGGCCCAGCACCACTTCCCGACCCGGGAGGACCTCTTCACAGCGGCCGTCGAGTACGTGGCCGAGGAGCGGTCGGAGGCGCTGCGCACCCTCCCGGCCCGCGACCGCCGCGAGGCCGTGTCGGCTCTGGTCGACCTCTTCACCGGGCCGCTCTTCCGCGCCGCCCTCCACCTCTGGGTGGCGGCGGCCCACGAACCGCAGCTCCACGCGCGCGTGACGGAGCTGGAGGCGCGCGTCGGCCGCGAGTCCCACCGCATGGCGGTGACTCTCCTTGCCGCGGACGAGTCGGTTCCCGGCGTACGGGAGACGGTCCAGGGCTTCCTCGACATGGCCCGCGGCCTCGGTCTCGCGACCCTCCTGACGGACGACCGGGCCCGCCGGGACCGGGTGGTGGCCCAGTGGTCGAAGCTCCTGGACGAGGCCCTGGGCTGAGCCCGGCCCGGCAGCCGCGGCGGGCTCAGCCGAGTACGGGGCTCAGGCCCGGCCCGGCAGCTGCGGCGGGTTCAGCCGAGTACGGGCACTCGGGGCGGTACCGGCAGCTGCGGCGGGTTCAGCCGAGTACGGGCACTCGGGGCGGTACCGGCAGCCGCGGCGGGTTCAGCCGAGTACGGGCACTCGGGGCGGTACCGGCAGCCGCGGCGGGCTCGCGGAGTACGGCACTCAGGCCGGTACCGACAGGGCCGCGAGGTAGCCGGTCAGTGCCGCCGCCGTACCGGCGAGCGGGAAACGGGCGCCGAGCTGCCCGTCCGGACGCACGAGGAAACCGGTCGGGCCGTCGGGCCGGTAGAGCCGGGCGAACTCCCCCGCCGCGTCCCGGTATCCCGAGTCGGCCCCGTCGGCGTCGGCGTCGCGGGCGAGCACGGCGACGGTCGCGAGCCCGCCCTCCGGCGCCAGTCCGCCCCCGCCGGGCGCGAGGCCGTCGGCCGGGGCCAGGCCGTCCTCCGAGGCCAGGCCGCCTTCCGACGCGAGGCCGCTCTCCGAAGGCTCCCGCCCGCCGACGGCCGCGGCGACCACGGCGCCCGCCTCGGCGGCCCTGGCCAGATCGGCGGCCTGGTCCGCGTAGAGCAGCAGGACGTGCCCGGTGCGGCCGCGCAGGACGTCGAGGAGCCGCAGCGGGTAGGTGGCGAGGGGGAGCGTCAGGCCGCCGCAGTCCGGTGCCCGGTCGCCGGGCTGCGGCGCGTCGTCCGGCCCGTAGGGGCTGCCGGCGAGCGGACCGTCCCGGTAGGAGACGAGCAGTTGGGCCTCCCGGAGCATCAGGGTGACCGGATCCTCGGGGTCGCTCTCGATGCCCCGGTTCGCGTGCCGGACGGTCCGGCCCACGACCTCCTCGCCGACCGGACGGCGCTCGGCGTCGTAGCTGGCGAGCAGCGCGAGCCCCGCCTCACCGCGTACGACGAGCGCCATCTTCCAGGCCAGGTTGCAGGCGTCCTGGATGCCGGTGTTCATGCCCTGGGCGCCGGTGGGCGGATGGATGTGGGCGGCGTCGCCCGCGACGAAGACCCGGCCCTCGCCGTACCGGTCGACGATCCGGTGGCTGATGCGGAAGACGGAGGACCAGCGCAGCGTGGAGAGGCGGGTCGGGGTGGGGGCCAGCCGGTCGACGACGGCCTGGATGTGGGACAGCTCGGGGACCCGGCCGCCCTCCAGACCGTGCGCGACGCCGTCGCCCCGCGCCTTTCCAGCGCCGTCGGCGGACAGCTCGGGCGGCACCGTCATCGACATCCGGTAGCGGCGCGTCCCCGGCAGCGGGATGCAGACCAGCACGTCGTCCGTCGAGCCGTCCTCGGCCCGGTGCAGGGACCGCAGGCCGTACCCGTACGGAAGGTCCCAGTCGGTCTCGACGTCGCCGAGCATGTACTCCTCCGGGAAGGCCCCGCCCTCGTAGCTGAGGCCGAGCCCCTTGCGTACGGTGCTGTGCGCGCCGTCGCAGCCGATCAGGAAGCGGGCGCGCAGCTCGTCGTCGGCGCCCGAGGCGGTACGCAGCCGGGCGGTCACCCCGTCCGCGTCCTGGGCGAACGACAGCAGCTCGGTGCCGCGCTCGACGGCCGTGCCCAGATCCGCGACGTACTCCTCCAGGAGCCGCTCCGTCTCGTACTGCGGCAGCGCGGCGAACCGGTACGGGACGTCCGGCGGCAGGGCGAGCTCGAACCGGGCCTGCTCCCGGCCGTTGACGTAGAGGAGCTGGCCGCGCAGCGGGACGGCGCGTTCCAGGACGGCGCTGGCCAGTCCCATCCGGTCCCAGATCTCCAGTGTGCGCGGCTGGACACCGACCGCCTTCGCGTACGGGAGGCGGGCCGGCAGCCGGTCGACGAGCCGGCACTCCACGCCGCGCCGGCGCAGCTCCGCGGCGGCGCTCAGCCCCACGGGGCCGGCGCCGACGATCAGCACGTCGGTCGTACGGGTCTCTGTCACGGGTGCCTCCCACCGCGTCCGGCCCCCGGACCGGTCCCGTCCACCATGGTCGCCCGCCGACCCGCGGACGGCGAGCCGGGCGGAGTCGGTGGGTCACCGGCGCGCGCGGCCGGACGGCGAGCCGGGCGGGGCCGGTGGGTCACCGGCGCGCGCGGCGGACACCGTGACCGAACCCACAGACGGTCGTGACCCACGCCACATACCTCCCGGCCGCCCCGCAGTACGCTGGTTCCATGCTTTCGCTCGTACGCCGCCGCCACGTGGACTTCGTCCGCGTCACGAGCATGGGCTGTCGGCGCTCCGCCTGACCTCGAAGCCCCCTTTTTCTCAGGCACCCGCGCCCCCGCCCCATCCCCGGCGGTGAGCCCGGGCCCCCGTACACCCCGCGGACGCACACCATGACGCACTCGTCGCACACCCAGCCGTACAGCTCCCAGCTCCCGATCGTCGACCTCTCCGCCGCCGACCGCGGCCCGCAGGACCGGCGCCTCCTCCACGCCCAGCTGCACTCCGCCGCCCACGACGTCGGCTTCTTCCAGCTCGTCGGGCACGGCGTCACCGTGGCGGAGACGGCGGCCCTCACCTCCGCGATGAAGGCGTTCTTCGCCCTCCCGGAGGCCGACCGGCTCGCTCTCGACACCACCAACTCGCCGCACTTCCGGGGCTACACCCGCATCGGCGACGAGCGCACCGGCGGCTCCCGCGACTGGCGCGACCAGCTCGACATCGGCGCCGAGCGCCCCGCGCGCGTCCCGGCCCCCGGCGAGGCCCCGTACTGGTGGCTCCAGGGCCCGAACCAGTGGCCCGCCGCCCTCCCCGAGCTGCGCCTCGCCGCGCTCAACTGGGTCGAGCGGCTCAGCGCGGTCGCCCAGCGGCTGCTGCACGAGCTGCTGGCCTCGATCGGCGCGCCGACGGGCTTCTACGACGACATCTTCGGGGCGCGGGCCCACCCGCACCTCAAGCTGGTGCGCTACCCGGGAAGCGCCGGGGACGGCGCCGACCAGGGCGTGGGCGCCCACAAGGACTACGGCTTCCTCACCCTGCTCCTGCAGGACCACGTCGGGGGTCTCCAGGTCGAGCGGGAGGACGGCCTCTTCCACGACGTTCCACCGCTGCCCGGCGCGTTCGTCGTCAACCTGGGCGAGCTGCTCGAAGTGGCGACCGACGGCTATCTGCGCGCCACCAACCACCGGGTGGTCTCCCCGCGCGGCGCGACGGAGCGTTTCTCCGTCCCGTTCTTCTACAACCCGAGGCTCGACGCCCGGATCGCGCCGCTGCCCTTCCCGTACGCCTCGGCGGCGCCCGGGATCACGACCGACCCGGCGAACCCGCTGTTCGCCGAGTACGGCCGCAACGAGCTGAAGGGCAAACTCCGCGCCCACCCGCTGGCGGCGGCCCGCCACCACGCGGATCTCCTACTCGCCGAGGACCGCCGCCTCACAACAGCCTGACCGGGGCCGGGGCCGGGGTCGGGGTCGGCGTCGGGGTCCAGGGCCTGACCGGGGCCGGGGTTCTGGCGGGGGCCGGGGCCGGGGCCGGGGTCGGCGTCGGGGTCCAGGGCCTGACCGGGGCCGGGGTTCTGGCGGGGGCCGGGGCCTGACGGGCGGCCGGGTCCTGACGGCGCCGGGTTGTCGGGGGCCGGTTCCTGACGACGCCGGGACCTGACCGGGGCCGGGGCCCTGGCGGGCCGAGGCCTGACGGGCGGCCGGGTCCTGACGGCGCCGGGTTGTCGGCGGCCGGGGCCTGACCGCTCCGGGTTCCGGCCGCGAGTGAGCGGCCCGGCCCGGCCCGTCGCGTGGCCGAGCCCCGGCCCGTCGCATGGCCGAGCCCGGGCCCGCGGGGCGGGTCCGGGCTCGGGCGGGGCGGGCTGTGCGGGCCGGCCCCGTAGCGTGCCGGTGCCTCCGCGGGCTCAGCCCGCGTACGCCGCCATGTCGGCGTAGCCCGCGATCTCCTGCGGGTTGCGCTGGCCCGGGCCGATGTACCGGGCCGAGGGCCGGACCAGGCGCCCGGTGCGCTTCTGCTCCAGGATGTGCGCCGACCAGCCCGCCGTACGCGCGCAGGTGAACATCGACGTGAACATGTGCGCCGGGACCTCGGCGAAGTCCAGCATGATCGCCGCCCAGAACTCCACGTTCGTCGCCAGGACACGGTCCGGGCGGCGGTTGTGCAGCTCCTCCAGAGCCGCCTTCTCCAGCGCCTCCGCGACCTCGAACCGCGGCGCGGCCAGCTCCTTGGCCGTCCGGCGCAGGACGCGGGCGCGCGGGTCCTCGGCGCGGTAGACGCGGTGGCCGAAGCCCATCAGGCGCTCGCCCTTGTCCAGGGCCTTCTTCACGTACGCGGTGGCGTCACCCGTCCGCTCGATCTCCTCGATCATGCCGAGGACACGGGACGGGGCGCCGCCGTGCAGCGGGCCGGACATCGCGCCCACGGCGCCGGACAGCGCCGCGGCCACGTCCGCGCCGGTCGATGCGATGACACGCGCGGTGAACGTGGAGGCGTTCATGCCGTGCTCGGCGGCCGAGGTCCAGTACGCGTCGACGGCCTTGACGTGCCGCGGGTCCGGCTCGCCACGCCACCGGATCATGAACCGCTCGACGACCGACTGCGCCTTGTCGATCTCGCTCTGCGGCACCATCGGCAGGCCCTGGCCGCGCGCCGACTGGGCGACGTACGACAGTGCCATGACGGCGGCGCGGGCGAGGTCCTCGCGGGCCTGCTCGGCGTCGATGTCGAGCAGCGGCTTGAGACCCCAGACCGGGGCGAGCATGGCGAGCGCGGACTGCACGTCGACACGGATGTCACCGGAGTGCACGGGGATCGGGAACGGCTCGGCCGGCGGCAGACCGGGGTCGAACGCCCCGTCCACCAGCAGGCCCCAGACATTGCCGAACGAGACGTGACCGACCAGATCCTCGATGTCGACGCCGCGGTACCGCAGGGCGCCGCCCTCCTTGTCCGGTTCGGCGATCTCCGTCTCGAACGCGACGACTCCCTCGAGCCCGGGTACGAAGTCGGACATCATGCGGCTCCTCAATCGATGATCAATCATCCGGCGGGTTGGCGGACCTCCGGTCGGAAGGGCCGGGAGGTCTGAGGGGGACCTGTCGGCCGGTGAAGGCCTGTTGGTCGGGTATGAACAGTCGTCCAGCCCAAGAGTCTGTACGGTTCCGATGATGCGGGGAAGCGTGACATCCGGCACAGTGTGCCGATTCGGCGAGGAAGGATTAGCGGCACGTGATGCCGGGCAGGCTCCGCCTCTGCGGCAGGATGATTCCTGTGACCGACGCCTTCGATCCCGCCGACATGCGCGAGCAGTACCGCACCACGGAGCTGACTGTGGCCGACCTCGCCCCCGAACCGATCGAACAGTTCACGCGCTGGTTCAAGACCGCCGCCACGAATCCGGCGATCCACGAGCCGAACGCCATGATCGTCTCGACGGCGACGCCGGACGGCCGCCCCTCCTCCCGCACGGTGCTCCTGAAGCACTACGACGAGGCCGGCTTCGTCTTCTACACGAACTACGGCTCCCGCAAGGGCGGCGAGCTCGCGGCCAATCCGCACGTCTCGCTGCTCTTCCCCTGGCACCCGCTGGCCCGCCAGGTCATCGTCACGGGCCGCGCGGTCCGTACGGGCAGGGACGAGACCGTCGCGTACTTCCGGACCCGCCCGCACGGCTCCCAGCTGGGCGCCTGGGCCAGCCACCAGTCCTCGGTGATCGAGTCGCGCGAGGAGCTGCTCGCCCGGTACGAGGAGCTGGCGGCGCGCTATCCGGTGGACCAGCAGGTACCGGTGCCGCCGGAGTGGGGCGGCATCCGGGTCGTGCCGGAGGCGGTGGAGTTCTGGCAGGGGCACGAGAACCGGCTGCACGACCGGCTGCGGTACGTCCGCGTGGGCGCCGCGGTGGGCGCCGCGGTGCGCGACGCCGTAGGTGAGGGCGAGGGCGAGGGCGAGGGCGAGGGCGTCGGCGAGGGTGAGGGCGTGGCGGGGGAGGCCCACTGGCGCGTGGAGCGCCTCTCACCCTGAGAGCTTCGTCGCCTCCGCGAGCGCTTCCTCGACGGCGTGCGGGATGTCCGTGACCGGAAAGCGCGCGTGCCGTACGGTCCGCTCCCGGTCCACGACCAGGACCGCGCGCCTGAGCCGCAGCGCCTGCCCGGCGGTGCGGAAGGTCGGCAGCCGGAGCGCCGCCGAGAGCCGGGCGTCCATGTCGGAGAGCAGCGGGAAGGGGATGTTCTCGGCGGCGGCGAAGGCCCGCTGCTCGTCGGGGCGCTGGGTCGAGACGCCGTGGACGGCGATCCCGGCCGCCGTGAAGTCTCCGTACGCGTCCCTGAACAGCCGGTTCTCCAGGGTGCAGCCGATCGCTCCGGGGATGTCGCCCCAGCCTTCGGGCAGCGGGCTCGGCCGCCCGGTGGCGGGGTAGCAGAAGAGCACGGTGGCGGTGGCGTCCGGGTCCACCGGGTCCCGCTCGGCGCCGGTGTGCGCGGGCAGGGTCAGAGGCGGCAGCCGGGTGCCGGGCAGCTCGTGGACACGGACGGCCTCGGCGCTGTCCTCGTCGGCCGAGGCGGTGAGGGTGCCGTCGCCGAGCAGCCAGCGGTCGGACCAGTCCTGCATCGCGACCAGGACGGGCAGCAGGGCGCGCCCGGCCGGGCTGAGCCGGTACTCGTACCGCACGGGCCCTTCCTGGTACGGCACCTTGTCGAGCACGCCGCTGTCGACGAGGTGCCCCAGGCGCTCGGCGAGGACCTTGCGGGAGATGCCGAGCTCGCCCTGGAGCTCGTCGAAGCGGTGCCGGCCGCGCGCCGTCTCACGTACGAGCAGCAGGCTCCACCAGTCGCCGACGACGGCGGCGGCGTGTGCGATCGCGCAGGCGGCGTCGCGCTCGGGCACGGCTCGGACCATGCGCTCCTCCTCGGTCGGGCAACCGCTCCATCTTGCGCCATCGAGTGAGTTCCCGATAGAAACTCAGTGTAAGTTCCGAAAGGGAACTCGTCCGTCGATCCGCAGGGATCGATTCACAGAGATCCGCGGTCCGCAGAGACCCGCAGATTCGCAGAGACCCGCAGATCGCAGAGATCCACAGAGATCCGCGGATGCGCAGAGACCCGCGGATGCGGATCCGCGGATCCGCAAGGGGAGGGGACCGTTCGTATGGCCATAGCCCGGGCAACCGCCTGGCGCACCTGGCAGATGACCCGCCGCGCCTACCCATGGACCTACGCTGTCGGCACGGTCCTGCCCGCCGCGCTCGCCATCTCGCTGGCGTACCTCGGCTACCACGTCGTCGGCGGCGGGGCCGTCGCCGACGACTTCGCCGAGGGCAGCGGCACCACCGCCTACCTCGCCTACATCGTCGTCGGCGCCACCGCCTTCCAGTTCTCCGTCCGCCTCATCCTCTGGTCCGCGAAGGCGCTGATCACCGAGCAGCGGGAGGGCACGCTCGGCGCCCTCCTCGTCGCCCCGGCGGGCCGATTCCCGTATCTCGCCGGCTTCACCGCCTTCGCCGTGCTCAGCAGCCTGGTCGAGTTCCTCGCCCTCGGCGTCTTCGTGGCCCTGCTCGGCCTCTCCGTCCCCGTGGCCTCCGCCGCCGGCCTGCTCCTCGGCGTCGTCGCGCTCGCCGGTGCGGTCTTCGCGCTGTCCGTCGGGCTCGGCGGCCTGATGATCGCCGCCGGCGAGGCGCACATCTCGCAGAACACCGTCTTCATCGTCCTCGGCCTGGTCGGCGGCTTCACCTTCCCCCGCGCCTACCTGCCCGAGCCCGTCCAGTGGTTCGCCGAACTGCTCCCGACGACCGCGGCGACGGACGTCCTGCACGCGGCGACCACCGGCGGTCAGTCGCTGCCCGACCTCCTGCCGAGGCTGGCGGCGGGCGTCGCGGTGAGCGCCGTGTACCTGCTGCTCGGTCTGATGTATCTGCCGCGGGCCGAGGCCCGGGCCGTAGAGAGGAGTTACTGACATGACGGGCATTCAGGTGCGCGCGCTGCACAAGGACTTCCCCGTACGCGACAAGGGGTTTTTCGGTCCCCGCTCGCTCAAGCGGGCGGTCGACGGCCTCGACCTCGACATCCCGCCCGGCCGGATCACCGGCCTCCTCGGCCTCAACGGCGCCGGCAAGACCACGACCATCAAGATCCTCGCCACCCTGCTGCGCCCCACCTCCGGGCAGGTCACGGTCGACGGCCTCGACACCGTCGCCGACGCCCGCGCCGTCCGCCGCCGCATCAATCTCATCGCGGGCGGCGAGCGCATGGTCTACACCCGGATGACCGGCCGGGAGAACCTCTGGTACTTCGGTCAGCTCTACGACGTCCCGAAGCGCGAACTGCGCGCCCGGATCGACGAGTTGCTGAGCCTTGTCGGCCTGTCGGACGCGGCGGACACCATGGTCGAGCGGTACTCGCGCGGCATGACCCAGCGACTCGCCATCGCCCGCGGGCTGATCAACCGGCCCGCCTACCTCCTGCTCGACGAGCCCACCCTCGGCCTCGACGCCCCGATCGCCCGCGACCTGCGCCGCGTCGTGGCCCGCCTCGCCGAGGAGGGTACGGGCGTCCTCCTCACCTCCCACTACCTCGCCGAGGTCGAGGAGCTCTGCGGCCATGTGTACGTGATCTCCGCGGGCCGCCACCTCGCGGAGGGCAGCCCGGCGGAGCTCAAGGCGGCCACCGGCAGCCACCGTACGATCCGCCTCACGGTGGCCAACCCGAGCCGGGCGACCGCCGCGGTCGCGGAACGCTTCGGCGCGGCACGCGAACCCCTGCCCGACGGGGCCGAGCTGATCACCCTGCGCCACCCGGGCGACATGGCAGGCCCCCTCGCGGCGGCCGTCGTCGAGGCGGGCGGCTCGATCGGGGGCCTGGAGATCGCGGAGGCGAGCCTGGAGGACGCGATCCTCGCCCTCGCGGAGACCGGCGAGGAGGCCCTCGTATGAACCACGCGCTGAGGGTCTTCGCGGCGGAGGCGCTGAAGCAGCACCGCCGCCTCTTCGGCCAGCCGCTCGTCGCCTTCTCGATGCTCGTCTGGCCCGTCCTCCAACTGGCCACCACCTACTACACGCTGCGCCCGGTCGCCACGGCCTCGCCGGCCGCCGCGAACTGGCCGCTCGCCGCCGACCCGGACCGCCTCCTCGCCTTCCTGGCCACCGGCACCCTCGCGTACGCCTTCTTCTTCTCCCTCGTCCAGAGCGCCTGGCACTTCTCCTTCGAGCGCTCCACCGGCACCCTGGAACTCCTCTTCCTCTCCCCGGCCGGCCGCCTCACCCTCATGATCGCCAACGGGGCGGGCGCCCTCCTCCAGAACGCCTGGCTGCTCACCTGCTTCACCGTCGCCGCCCTGACCGGCTTCGGCGCGCTGTCGGTCTCGGCCTGGTGGATGTACGGGGTGGTCTTCCTCGCCCTGCTGGTCCCGGCGGTCGCGTGGGGTGCGTTCCTCAACAGCCTGCTGGTCTTCTCGCGCGACTCGGCGTTCCTGTACACGATCCTCGACGAGCCGCTCTGGTTCGTCTCGGCCGTCCGCCTGCCGCACTTCGCCCTGCCCGCGGCGATCCAGGCCGTCGGCGCGGCCTTCCCGCTCACCGGCAGCCTGATCGCGGTCCGCGGAGCCCTCCTGGAACACCGCACGCTGACGGACCTCGCCCCGACACTCCTCGGGCTCACCGCCCTGAGCACCCTGCTCCTGGCGGCTGCCGCGCTCATCCTCCGCGCGGGCGAGGCCCGTTCACAGCGCACGGGACGGCTGTCGATGGCCTAGACCCGTCCTCCGCACATGCTTCGTTTGGTGGGACGAGCGGTTGATGTGATGACCGATTGGTCGTGGGTTCGTTGGTCTGGGTATGTCGTC